>JAJRXT010000124.1 GCA_024276125.1 bacterium | reverse complement strand
GTATTTAGAGGCGCCCGTATCCTTAGATAAAGCAGAGGCATTGGTTAATGCTTTCTTAAAACAGCTTAAAGCTAAGAAAGAAAAGCAGGAATTTTTAAATCTATTAGAAGAAATGGCCAAAAGCGATCAGTGTGTTACATCAGAAGAACAACAATTTTTGGATAAATTTGCTGAGATTATAAACCAGCCGCAAGCTCTAACCTCAATACAGGCTAAAATAAAGGCGCTGTTTACTAAAACGATATTTAATCCCTCAAGCGCCAAATTGAATAATTATACCCACAATAAATTATTACAACAATTGCAGCCTAGACTTAAAAAACAGGGGATCAAATCCGATTTGTCTTTAGAGCGGCTGAATTATTTCAGCCTGTTTGCAGGCCTATTGGGACGAGTTTCCTATGCCGACGGGAATATATCGAGCCAAGAACTTGATAAAATTAAAGAAATACTAGCCGAATTGGGTAATTTCAAACCAGAAGAATCAGAACTTTTAGCTATTTTGCTAGAAGATCAGATGCTAAAGGGAGCGGATTATTTTAGGCTTTCATCGGAGTTTTTTAAGGTATCCAAATTGGATGACAGATTGAGCTTGCTTGACTGCCTGTTTGCTGTAGCCGCATGCGATAATAATTTGTTATATAAAGAAATAGAAGATATCAGCCGCATTGCCTATGGTATCGGTTTGACACATAAAGATTTTATCAATACCAAATTAAAATACCTGCATAAAGATGAGTAAGCTTGAGGCTATAGATGTAGAATGCTACGCCGGATATAAGGCTAATGAAACCCCCAAGGGGTTTGTATATAATGATAAACACTATAATATAACGGAAATACTCGATCGCTGGTACGAAGGCGGCATAAAAGCGGGCGCTCCCCAACTTGATTACTATAAGATTAAAGTAGAGGATGGGGCGGAATATATTATCCGGTATAATCATTTATTTGACTCTTGGGCGCTGGTGTAATGTCATTCTGAACGAAACGGAGTGGAGTGAAGAATGACAAGGAAAGGATTATTTATGAATAAAAAAATTCAGAAATTATCAATATATGCAATGCTTGGTTTATCGGGTTTATTCAACCTAAACTGCGCGCCGAAGTTGATTAACATACATGTTACCACAGAGCCTAATCAGGCTAAGGTTATTTTCACCTCCAAGGATATAGCGGTTACCTACACATATTTTGCGCCGGCGGATATTTCATACGATCCGGGGCTTTGCTTTGATCCCACCTTAATAGTAGAAAAAGCGGGATATAATACCAAAGTAATCCGCCTAAAACCAAAGACTATGAGCGAAGAGGTACATATCGTACTGGAAGAAAAAACAGAGGGTCAAATACAAAAACAAAGACCGCCGCAAATGGGCGCGCCGGAAGAGCTGGGAGATAGCATAAAACAATGGATACCGGATATTAAAACCGAAACCCCCGCCTTTGATCCAGAACATAACAAATAACAGGTATTGCGTGCTTATCAACATGCAAACATATACAAATATTTTTAATGAGGTACATATATGAGCATTTTAGTTATAGGATCAGTAGCTTTTGATTCAGTAAAAACGCCGTTTGGGCAGGCTGAAGATGTATTGGGGGGATCGGCTGCTTATTTTTCGCTGGCCGCCAGTTATTTTACCAAAGTAAAGCTGGTGGCGGTTGTGGGCGAGGATTTTACGCAAGAGAACCTTGCAATATTTAAAGACCGTCAGATAGACCTATCCGGCTTGCAGTATAGCCATGGTAAAACATTCAGATGGAAGGGCGAATACGGTTTTGATTTAAACGAAGCCCGTACCATAGCCACTCATTTGAATGTACTGGAAAAATTTCAACCGGAAATTTCAGCCGATTACAGTGAATGTAAGTATATCTTTTTGGCTAATATTGATCCAGATTTACAGCGTAAGGTATTGGACCAGGTCAAAAATCCCAAATTGGTAGCCTGCGATACCATGAATTTTTGGATTGAAAGCAAGCTTGATTCATTAAAAGAAACCCTAAAACGAGTAAATCTGTTAATCATAAACGAAGCAGAGGCCAGAGAATTGGCAGACGAAGTAAACCTGGTCAAAGCGGCTAAAAAAATATTATCATGGGGACCTGATACCATAATTATAAAGCGCGGCGAATACGGCGCCCTTATGTTTTCTGGCGATACAATCTTTTCTTGTCCGGCTTATCCCTTAGAATACGTATATGATCCCACCGGCGCCGGAGACAGTTTTGCCGGAGGAGTAATGGGCTATCTAACCAATTCTCAAGACCTATCAGAGCAGAACCTGCGTCGGGCAATAATATACGGCAGTGTAATGGCTTCTTATAATGTAGAGAATTTCAGTCTAAAGCGACTGTCAGAATTAACCTTAGGCGATATTGAGAAGCGATTTAAGGAATTTAAACAACTCACGCATTTTGAAGAACTTTAGGGGACAAAAGTCCCTTATTTATGTTTCGAGGCATCGAAGGGGTCAGTAACCCCCAATGCTGTTGACTTAAGGCAATTTAGGTTAGGCAAAAAAACGACAACGCTACCGTAGGGTGGATTAAGGGGTCTTATGTAATGGATATACATCATAAATTAAAGGCAATAAAATTATCTATTAATTACCCCGAATCCACCGCCATTGCCTGCCGCTAGGCGTGGTGGAACCGCAGCTATCAGAAAATGTAGGCTCAATATATGTTTTTTTAGGCTCATTCCCAATATGGGTTTGTTCCACCCTACATTTTTTAATTCCGGTATCTTAAAGTCAACAGCATTGTCAGCGCCCCCACCCCGAACATAGGCTTAATCAACATAAAATTCCTGTAGGGGAGGCGGTTTATCCCCTCCCTCAAAATCTGGCAGGGAGAAGCCTCCGCCCCTACGGTCTAATAAAATCAGCTAGAATAACTTTAGCTGTATACCTCCAAGGCCACATCCGGGCACATTTGGGCGCACAGGGCGCAAGCCGTGCATTCATGCTCATTTTTTATACTGATTATATTAAGCCCCTGAGGATTTAAGTCATTACTAAGGTATAATAACTTATTGGGGCAGACTTCAACACACAACTTACAGCCTTTACATCGTTCTTTTATTACAATTACTTTACCCATTTTACCTACCATATCTAATGCGAGGGTCTATTAAAGCATAGACCAGATCAGTTAACAAATTGACAAACACATAGCTTAGAGCAATTACCAGCACACAGCCTTGTACCAGCGGATAATCACGGCTGTTTATTGCCGTTATGGTAAGCCGTCCTATACCCGGACATGAAAATATCGTCTCGGTTATAATCGAACCGGTAAGCAGCGCCCCAAGTTGCAGCCCTAAAATAGTGACTACAGGCAAAAGGGCATTACGCAGGGCATGTTTTACATAAACCGCTATTTTGGATAATCCCTTTGCCCTGGCGGCTGTGATATATTCTTCATGGCTTACCTCAATCAAACTAGAGCGTATCATACGCGTTAAGATAGCCGCCATAGCAGAGCCAAGGGTAATAGCCGGCAAGATAAGATGTAAAAATCCGCCGCGCCCGCCCACCGGCAGCCAATCCAATTGTATAGCAAACAGGATAATAAGCAGCGGTCCCAACCAAAAATTCGGCATTGATATGCCCAATAGCGCAAGCAGCATAGAGCCGTTATCCACCCATGAATCCTGCCGCATGGCAGATGCCAGCCCTAATGGAAAAGAAATACCTACAGCCGCTATTAAAGCGGCGATACTAAGCTCGATAGTAGCCGGCAGGCGCTGAATAATTATATCTAAAACTGGCTTGTTGCTATGTAAAGAGTAACCTAAATTACCGGTTGCAATTCCCGATAAAAAATCTGTATACTGACTAAACAAGGGCTTATCCAAACCAAGCTGTCTATACAGGCTCAGCTTATCAGCAGCGCTGGCTGTCTCGCCCAACATTAAATCAACCGGATTGCCCGGAATTAAATGTATTAACCAGAATACGAGACTTACCACGCCCAAGACAACAGGAATAGTCAATAAAATGCGTTTTATAAGATAATTCTTCATCTGTCTAAATTAGCATCGTTTTTCATACAAAGTCAAGCCAAAACAAGGAAACCCGATTATGCGTAGAATCTATTTAACCTGTATTATTATTTTACTGTTTAGTTTAACCTGTAGTTGCGCTGTGATAAATATACCGCTGTTTCCCTCAGAACGCCCATTGCAGGAACGGGTAATCGGCGGAGAGGGTAAGTACAAGATATTGATTATTGATATATCCGGCATGATTAGTACGGAAGAAAAATCTGGAGCATTGGGTATTGGGCATGAACAAAATATGGTAGCCAGAATAAAAGAGGAGTTGGAGCTTGCCGGACGCGATAAACTTATAAAAGCGGTAATCTTAAAGATTAACAGTCCGGGCGGTACGGTTACGGCAAGCGACATAATATACCATGAGATACGCACATTAAAACAAAACAATGGTATTAAGGTGGTCGCAAGTCTAATGGAATTGGGCACATCAGGGGCTTATTATATAGCCAATAGCGCAGATAAAATCATAGCTCATCCCACCACTATTACCGGCAGTATCGGAGTTATAGTGTTAAAACTTAATTTTAGCGGGCTGATGGATAAAATCGGTATTAAAAATGAAACTATAAAATCCGGCGATAAAAAGGATATATTATTACCGTTGCGCGCTATGAGTGTAGATGAAAAGGCGTTAATGCAGCAGATTATCGGGCAATTTAAAGATCGCTTTATAGAGGTTATTAAAAAGGGAAGGCCGGATATAAAGGAAAATGACTTACAGCTTGCAGCCGACGGACGGATATTAAGCCCGCAGGATGCCCTTGATTTGGGATTGATTGATAAAATCGGCTATTTAGATGATGCAGTTGATACGGCTAAAGAGTTAGCCGGCCTAGATAATGCGCGCCTTATTATGTATCAGCCGCCCTCCAGTTATAAATCAAATATTTACGCCCAAGCCGGAAAAACTGCGGGTTTTAGCCTAAATCCCGGGCAGATGAATCTCAGCCAATTTAGCGCCGGTATAAAGCCGTATTTTATGTACGCCTGGCAGCCTTATTAAGCATAATTGCATAATTTGGGTAAACCGCAGAGAGCGGCAAGGCGCTTAAGTCAACAACATTGCCGATGATCCGGGCGGAGATAAACCCCACCCCAATGCCATTAAGTTAAGCTTTAAGCATAGTTGCATAAATAAGTATAATTTTCTTGCTTTTTTGCTAATCATCTGATATTATGTGTAATAACAAGGAGGTAACAGATGATTAGAGTTAAGCTGACACCAGAGCAACAAAAAGAATTAGAACGATATCGGGGGCAAGCCTCTTCGGAGAATTCCGAAAAAGCTTTTATGGTTTTATTAAATCAAGAAGGGCTCTCGGCTGTTAAGATTGCTAAAAAACTACAGCGGAATCCGCATACCGTAAGAGACTGGCTGAAACGGTACATCAAAGACGGCCTGTCAGGTTTAAAGCGCAGCT
>JAJRXT010000123.1 GCA_024276125.1 bacterium | reverse complement strand
TATACCAAGCAAAACAATACGATGACGCCAAGTCATTAAAACATAACTTTAATATTTGGATACATATTTATAACTACCAACGCCCGCATGGAGGTATTAATATGCAAACACCCGCACAAAAGCTTAACAAAAAACTGGCCGGCCAAAAATTATTACTTAATGCGACCGCATAATTTTTTTTTGCCGGGATGAAACTGTTTGACATGTTTTTGGTTAATACAGCTGAAATATCCTTAATAAGTTGACACCCATATGCTTCCGCAGGAATGACAGGTTGAAAGCAGCTTTAGGTTATAAGCAGTTACGATACAGCCTCTTAGCCCGCTGTATTTCATTGAAATGTGCGGGCTAAGGGCTGAACAATTCCGGCTAAAGCCGCCTATACTATGGAAAAGCCTACCGCTTTTTTATTCCAGTGTACAACAGCGCCGTTACTGTTTACAATAGTTCTGTCATAAGCCCGCAGGGTTAAAGTGTATCCACATGGGTCCATACCATGAGTATCCAATGACCAAGCTGCATTATTCGCCCCCTGATCGCCTATAAAGCCGTAAGTACGGCACCGCGGACTGGCTTGGGCGCCTCCCGTATGAGTAGTCGGTTGCAATTCCAGCGCCCATTTCCAAAAATGTTTGTCTCTGGCGCGTAGATGTCCGTTTATAACAGCTTCTTGGGCATAGGTATGACAATCCCCTCCGTCAATCACCAAATCCAGTTTATAGCTCATATCTACGCTGCTGTTAGGCGTGGGGCTTACTGTAAAATTGGTATTATCTAAGATAATAACAACCTCATTGGAATAGTGGATTACGCTAGCCGGAGTAATCGGATAATCCTTAGTATATGCTATTCGCAGTTTATAAGCGCCTTCCAGCATTCCGGTATTCCATACGGCTAAACGCGCTGTTCGCTCCAAAATAGGGGGCGATATTACTGGATTCTCCAGATAAGGGAACCAGCCGTCAGGACTGTTTATGGTAACTGTGTCTTTGGGATAAAGCGGATCAGCCGGATTAGGGTGCATCAGCTCAAATGTATTTGTATGAGTAACCGGCAGCCAAGTTATTCCTCCAGATTTTACATATTGTACCTGATAATGCACAGTACCCGGCAGACCTGTATTGTATATACGTCCGCCGATTCTTACTCCCTTACCAAATGGTCTGTCCATAGCCGGCAGGGCGCAGTTAGCCGGATTCAATGCCCCATTTGAGGGATACGCCAGATGAGTAACCGGACTGATATTCTCAATAGCTACATTGCCTACATCATATATAAGTACAGGTTGGGCGCCGATTACTTTAGGACGAATTTGTACTACTGCATCACGGCGGTTACCCCAGTGATTAAGAGCGCCAGAATCAACTTCAGAGGGCGGTACAGCCCATGACAATACGGCGCGAATCCTGATAATATTGGGTTTATTACAGGTTTTAAGCCGGTTGGTAAAATTAGCCGGTAAAGATACACAATAAAACAACCCGTTATCAGGAATTTCATCAAGATCATGCACCGTTACCTCGGCCCTGCCTAAATATTCGTCATAAGTACCGTTATTATCCCAATCTGCCCAAAAGGCTACATATTCCTTGGAGCCGTTTTGACAAAGATTTCCGCTGTATCCAGACGGTTTTTTAACATGAATTACCGCGCCCAGCGTATCGGTAGCAGTATTTAGGCCCACGCAGGTAAGCTCTTCATAGGTGGTGTTGCCTTGATATTTAGCTAAGGTGTCAATAATCTGGCCTATATTTAGGTCAAGTTTTTCGATTAAGCCCAAGTCCTGTTTGGCCGCCATAAAAGATAAGGACGTCTCACCTTTTAACATCGGATATATCGCCTCATAGGTTAGGCGGTGTTCCGGTACTTTGGCTTCCTTATATTTATCAATCAGCTTAGTCCAAGCAACAGCGGCGGGTTTGCTTTTAGCTACTATAGAATCCAGATCAATATAATCCAGTATCGGCAGATTTTTCTTAAGAATTCCTTTTTTTAGTAAGCAGGCAAATTTTATATCAGACGGCTCTATTTGTATATCAACTTCGAGTGAATTACCGAACTGCGGCATATCATCTGGATTTAGCGAGGGAATCTGATTCCATGAAAGTACGGCCTTTACCTTGGGAATAACCGGCGTATCGCAGCATTTTCTATAATTATTGTCATCTAAGTTGAGATAAACCATGTATTTAAGAGGGTGTTGCGGGCCGGCCGGCAGGTTTGATATATCATGCGCTTTAAAACTGCCCAGTCCCACGTCTTGATATCCGGCTCCATTACCCCAATCTATGAAAAAGCGGACATATTCGGTGGAACCGTTGGTACATAAGCTTCCGTTGTAACCGGTAGCGCGTTTTAGGCTGATAACAGCCTCCAATTGAGCCGACTGAGGATTAAAGCCCACACAGGTCAGCTCCTCCCAGTAGGTATTAGCCTCCGCAATAAACTCTGTAGTCACTAAGCTGCTAGTTAGTATCTGTTTGCGCATGGTTTCCAAACGAATAACTTCAGTGCGTGTAAATTCCTGCTTGGTTATCTTCATCCTCTTCATCCTCCATTTTGAATGTAAACGAGTTTACCTGTTTGATGTTTAAGAATTTCAAACCAGTATTTAATGCAATCGTAAAAAGTCAGAAAATCATTATTTTGTCATTCTGAGCGGAGAGACTGTATCACAACTGCTTATAACCTGAAAAATGTTCTCAACCTGTCATTCCTGCGGAGGCAGAAATCCATCCTTTTCAACAACTTATGAATTCATGCTTCCGCAGAGATGACAGGGAAGCGGAGGCAGAAATCCATCCTTTTCAACAACTTATGAATTCATGCTTCCGCAGAGATGACAGGGAAAAAGAGATTTTTCTGGTTATAACACAGCCTCGGAGCGAAGAATCTAATCTTTTCAATATCATACGAGACCCTTTGCTTTGCTTATGGATTGATATTTTTACAATAATGAGGTAATATTTTAATTAAACAAGAAAAAAATTTAAATGTCAACAAAATTCATTTCCTCAAAAATAGAGATTGGTTCATTGACAGCTTGTTTTTTGTGATTTTGGGTGTTTTTTTAAGGGTGAAAAATAAAAGTTTTCTACTACATGGTCAAATTTACCTGTCCTTTTTGGGTTGCTCTGTTGGTTTTTGCCTGAAAATGCCGATTTTAGGCGTACTATAACTCTCT
>JAJRXT010000122.1 GCA_024276125.1 bacterium | reverse complement strand
AGTTTTTTAGCAATCTTAACAGCCGAGAGCCCTTCTTGATTTAATAAAACCATAAAAGCTTTTTTAAGAATTCTCCGAAGAGGCTTGCCCCCGATATCGTTCTAATTCTTTTTGTTGCTCTGGCGTTAGCTTAACTCTAATCATCTGTTACCTCCTTGTTATTACACATAATATCAGATGATTAGCAAAAAAGCAAGAAAATTATACTTATTTATGCAACTATGCTTATTTCTAAAAATAACTTTATTAGGTAGCAACTTGGGTTATATAAGTTTATTAATAATATCCGTTTTCCTTATTGCTACTTAAAATTCCCCGCTTTATATATTTTTTTCCTGTCATAATGGAAATTTTCATTAAAAGAAAACAAATGTAAAGTTTATCGGCTAACTTTACATTTGAAAAATTATATGTAAAGTTTCCACTATACAGTCTATTCTTTATACTTGGTAAAGTTATCAATCAATGCCTTAAAATTATCAGGCGCATATTTATAAAAGCCTTCCTCGTCTACAAAGATAAAATCGTATTTAATATCTGACTGCATAGAATTGATATCCTCACACCATAGTTGTAATCTTTTAATCTTTAAGGGAACATCCAAATCCTCTAACCCCTTGGTCTCAATTATGTAAATTTCTTTTTCTGATTTTTTTACAATAAAATCAGGATAATAGCTTGAAATACCATTATTGGCGTTTTGATATTCCAATTTAAAATGAACGGCTAAATAGTTTTTAACGTAACTGATAATATCATTACAGTTTTCTAAAAAATTAGCAAAGTTAAGCTCAAGCTGGCTATCGCCGATAATTTTATTAAAGATGCTCTTTTGGGGGATTAGATAACCCTGTTCTTTTGCGACAAAGGGGCGGCATTTTGCGATTTTCATATAATTTTCAATTCTTGCATCCCCTTTGTCTACTACGGTCAGCTCATTTATTTTTTTCTTGAATGTTTCGATAATGGTTTTAGTGGCTTGTAATTCGGATAAATTCCTCAAAACATTTAAGTCTTCTAAGTTGACCGGTTTATCAAATAAATAATCCTTAATAAATGATTTTACCTTTCCGTATAATATATCATATCCGCTTACCAGTCTTAATTCTTTCATAATAACCTGACAGAAGTAACCGATAACGCTTTGATAGTTGGCGGCGATATTACTGTCCATTATGGTTTTATGTGTAATTTTATCAGTAGTAATATCCTTAAATATAATTTCTCTTTTTTCTTCTTCAGTAAATTGGATTATTTTTACTTTATTTGTTTTAAAATCAGCAATATCAAGCAGTGACAGATTTTTGTATTCTCTGTTTATTCTGCGGGTTAAAACAGGCAGTTGGATATCCATTTTATTGATATCTTTTTTAGGATTTTCATGGTCAATTTCAATGATAAGCGGAGCTTTGGGGGCTGTGCCCTCGCCCATTTTACGGGTCTCAAGTTCAACGCCTTCGCTTCTGATTGATTCTACAAAGTCCATAAAAGCGTCAGTACCCACCACGCTTACCAGTTCCGGTATATTCTGCCCTCTGTACATCCGCCTTAGTCCCCTGCCGAGTGTTTGTTCCGGTAAGATATTGCTTTTAGAGCTATATGCTCTTAGCCCTACAATGGTGGTTACGTTTTTTACATCCCAGCCTTCTTTAAGCATTAATACGGAAACAATAGCCTTATATGGGCTTTCGATATTATCTATATTGTTTGCGGCTTTTCTTAGCTTATCCAATTAGTCTTTTTTCTTACCCGTGCCTGCTTCTGATATTTCCCCGTTTTTCTTGGTATGGATTACCAAGACGGCGTCTTTAAGCTCAGGGTATGTGTTTTCCAAATATTCGGCTGTCTTGTCACAATTTTTAGTATCATCAGTCATCAGGAAAAAGACGGCTTTTTTATCTACTTTAATATGCTCATCATAGGTTTTTTTCCATTCCAAGTATCCCAAGTGGATATAGTCTTCATATTTTTCCGTGTAATTAGAGCTTTGTTTTTCGCATAATTTAGCCCGGCTGGCGCAATCCGGTAATACCGGATGTTTTACTACATCCTGATAAATAGCTTCAACTAGGGGATAGTCAGATACGGTTTGAACAAAAATCGCTCCGTTATTGTGTTTCGGGGTAGCTGTAACATCAAGCTGCATGGAGAGCATACCGTCTTTTTGTAACAGGCGGTTATGTATATCCTGAATTGATTTAAACCAGGTCAATTTTTCATCATGTATATGGTGAGCCTCGTCATTTAAGATAACAAGCTCGTCAATATCCCGCACGATATCGCTTAAATCCACCTTGGAATCAGTCGTCGCCCCTACGGGTTTTGTGCCTAAAAAATAATCCATAGTATTATCATCTTCAAAGGATGGTATTTTATGATTACCTTCATAAACCCTGTGTATGTTGGTAAGGAAGATATTACCGGTTTTACGGATTACATTTACATCATCCTGAATATGCAGGCTGAGTTGGAAATCATCCCTCCAGTTTTGCCCGCAAAAGCCGTTATCCGGCAGAACTGGATCATTAAAAAATATCTTCAGGCCGTCAAAATCAGCCCGCAGCCGGTCTAATACAATGATATTCGGCGTTATAATCAGGAAATTTCTGGCAAGTGTGGAATCATTTTCATACAGCTTATGAAAATAGCACCAAGCTAAAATCAGGCTTAATACTTTAGTCTTACCGCTTCCTGTCGCCATTTTTATTATAAAGCGCTTCCAGTTTTCAGCAAACATACCGGCTGAGACCGTACCGAAACTATCAAAGCGCAGCAGATCGTATTTATCTTTTATTTTAACCACATCATGCAGATAGATAATTGTCTCCACCGCTTCTTGCTGAGCAAAATAATATTGAAAACTTATCATGTTTCCATTATCGGCGGGCAGCAGATGTTCTGTTTTAAACCACCACTTAATTAAGGCTAAGCTGGTAGAGCTTGCGCCTTTATAGTCTGCATCTCTCCATGCACATACCTTTTTGCGGAGTTTTGCCACCAATGGCGGCATTAGTTTTTCGGAGCCTTTATCCCTTAAGGCCTCATCAGCCGGAAACCAGCGAATTTCAGGATTTAGTATTTTATAGGGAGATTTGGGAAAGTCTTTAGCTAAAGCCATTATTTTCTCCCCCCTATGGTAACTTCAATAATCTGCATAGTATCATTACCGAAAATATCCACCACTTTTACGGCTATTTTTCTTCTGCCCGGGGCGCATTCATGGAATATGCTTTTTAATTCCAGGCTGCGGTCTTTTTTTGTTCTAAAGGACTGCCATTCATTTTCAAACACAAAATCACCCGTCCATACTTCCTGCATATCGCCTTTATCGTCTTTTATTTGGATAATCTCTCTTTTGCTTTCAAAATCAAAATCAACCGACCAGTAGTCGATCCAATCCGTCCATTTTTTGGTTAATACTTCCCGATTGATAATTCCTTGTTTATTTTTTGAAACCTTGATAATCCGCCCGTTTTCTATTACGATTTTATGTTTACCGTTTTTTAAGTTGGTTTCAACGTGAGCTATGGAATCCTGATTATAAAAAACGGAAAAATCCGTAAGCTCAACGGCAATAGAATTGCCCTTAAATAATGGTTTTGCTTCAATGTATGATACATCATGGAAAACCACCTGATTTTTTTCAACCGCTCGTTTATCGAATACATCACGTGGGATATATTTTAGGGCTAAGTCAATACCTTTGTTTTTAGCCTCCTGCTGGATATTCGGGAAAAGCCCCATTTCAAATTCAAAGGCCAAAACATCAACCTTGGTAATATATTTTTTACGGCATTCTAAAATAAGCTCTTCTACAAACAAGCGGGTAACCGGCAGGTTAATCGGGCCGACTGCTACCAAGCGATTGCCCTTTTTGCCTTGGAATGTTTTAAAACCGGTTATTTTCTCAGCCCGATAGGCATGTAATATCAGGTTCAGGAAATCCTGCTCTTTTTGGGCTAATTGCTTTTTCTTTTCTTCTTCTCTTAGGTTTAGATTAACCCCTATATAATGCTGTCTTTCATATTTACCTAAATTGAGTATTTCAAAAGAGCGGTAATTCTTACCGGTTTTTTTAAGCTCACGCTGGACGCCTATCATGCGCTTTCGGGTGGTATGTATGCCGAACTTACCCAAATCAGAGCCAATCCACTTTCGTCCAAGCTTTTCAGCTACAGCTAAAGTGGTGCCCGAGCCGCAGAAGAAATCGGCCACAAGGTCGCCTTTGTTTGAGGATGCTTTTATAATGCGCTCAATAAGCGCTTCCGGTTTCTGGGTGGGGTAGCCAATTCGTTCTGATGCAACAGGATTGATAAATGGTATTTGCCAGACGTCCGATACAGGTTTACCTTTTTTTTCTGCAAAATGAACCTTATATTTTCCCGTAGCGATTAGGTCCTTAACTTTTTTATTTTCTTTGTCATACACAACTAAGCCATTACTTCCATAACCACCACCAATTAAATATCCTTTTTTATATTTTTCTTCTAAATTTTTAGATACATGCTTTTGTTCATTGAAAACATGGCAGTCAGATCTGGTATAAAACAACATTAAATCATGATTCTTTTGAAATGATTTGCTAGGAGCAGTCCACTTTTCATAATGCCAAATAATTTCATTTTTCTGGCTATTAGCTCCAAAAATTTCATCCAAAACAAGACGTATATAACTATTAACCCTCCAGTCACAATGCACATAAATACTGCCGTTATCGGCCAGTAGATCGCGCATTAAGGCCAGGCGTTCATATATCATGGCGATAAAGCTGTCTGCGCCCTTGCCCCAGGTGTCCCGATAGGCTATTTCTTCTAATATATTGGGTTTTTTGGTGAATTGCTCGTCGCCTATTTCAATATTCATGGAAAAATCAGCGCCTACGTCAAAGGGCGGGTCAATATAGATTAGCTTTATACCTCCCTGTTTTTCTATTTGCTGCCGCATACTGCCGTTTTTTAAGCTGCTTAGGATTAATTTATTATCCCCCCAGATAAGCTTATTTGTCCAGCCCTTAAGCTGGCGCCCCCGCTCGTCTATATCAAAAAGGCTAAGCTGCCTTTTGGTATCTTCTTCCGCCCGAGGCTCGTCTACATTTTCAATTATCTGAAAGGGTAAAACCACATTACATATTTCATTACTCTTGCCGTTCCAGACCAGCTCCACTTCCCGCTTGTCTTCAAACAATAAAAAACGGTATTTATCCGGCAAGGGCTTACCCGCCTCTAAACACCTGGTAATACTTTGTATTTCATTATCGCTAAGCCGCATTATTTCACCTTATTATAGCTGTAAATTTTATATTTATATGTTTTCGAGACTGCCGCCCTAATGCTGTTGACTTAAAATACACCTTGTAATAAAAGGGCTTTTCTTAACCTGTCATTCTGAGCGGAGCGAAGAATCTCCCCCGCAACAGCGAGTAGATTCTTCACTCCACTCCGTTTTGTTTTAAATGACAACCATAGAAGTGAACAGCCCTGTTATCCACAGCCTCATGTAAGATATCAGAACAATTCATTGACAGAATATCTTACATTTGCTATGCTTTGAACGTACCCTAATAAGGGGGAATAAAGTAAAACACAGGGAAATGTAGGGTGGGTCAAGCCCGTATTGTGAAAGAGTTTAAACAATATTTTTTTAGGTGTATATTGTATTAATAGTTGCGGACCCACCGCCATTACCCGCCGCTAGGCGTGGTGGATTCGGGGTAATCCTTGTGTAATTTACTATCCTTAATTTATGAAGAATGTCTGTTATATAAAGCCCCTTAATCCACCCTACGGTGATGTGATTAGT
>JAJRXT010000121.1 GCA_024276125.1 bacterium | reverse complement strand
TCCGCCACTCTCTGTAAAAGTAAGTATGGTGGATCCGCAACTGTCAGAAAACGTAATCTAAGCATATTTCTTTAGCCTCTTTTATAATATGGGCTTGATCCACCCTACATTTAAAAGCAAGCTTTGCGTAAGGTGAATTAATAAAATTCCCGATAAAAGTATTCGGGAATGACTGTTGTTAGGTAAGAGGCTCTGCTTAAATAGTAATTTTTCAATCAAGTATTTTATGTTAATGCCTGAAATCTTCGGGTTAAACCCATCATGGAGTTTTAAACTATAATATGATTTTATGAAAAATTACAAATTTGTCGGCGGCATACATCCTCCGGCCAATAAACTTTCAGCAAAGCTGCCTATTGAAAAAGCGCCATTACCCAAAAAGGTGATCCTTCCCCTAGCCCAGCATATAGGGGCGCCCAATGAAGCTATTGTAGCTAAAGGTGAAGAAGTAATTATAGGCCAAGTAATCGGGCAGAATAAAAAAGCCTTTGTCAGCGCTCTGGTGCATGCCAGTATTAGCGGTAAAGTAATAGATGTTGCTCCCTATCCTCATCCTTTGGGCTTAAAAATTCCCGCTATAGTTATTGAAGCCTCAGACGAACAACCCGATGCGGGTTATAAACAAGAAAAAACCAATATATTATCTGAAGACCCCGCTCATGTACAAGGATTGATTTATGCCGCCGGTTTAGTCGGACTAGGCGGCGCCACTTTCCCTACCCATGTAAAATTAAGCCCTCCTGAAAACAAACCCATTGACACTCTAATCATAAACGGAGCCGAATGCGAACCCTATCTGACTGCTGATCATCGTATAATGCTGGAATATCCTAATCAATTGATTAAGGGTATTCAGGCATTAATGCACATTCTAGGTATTAAGCAGGCGATTATCGGTATTGAATACAACAAACCGGATGCCATTGAAGTCTTAAGCCATGCGGTAAAAAATACCTCCGGTATACAGGTAGCGGGACTAAAGGTTAAATATCCGCAGGGTTCGGAAAAACATCTGATAAAGGCGCTGCTTAATCGTGAAGTGCCCTTACCGCCGGGACTGCCTATGGATGTAGGCGTAGTTGTGCAGAATATTGGCACTATTTATGCTGTATACGAGGCGCTTTATTGGGGTAAACCGTTGATTGAACGAGTGGTTACGGTGACCGGCTCCGGTATTAAAACTCCTAAAAACCTATTGGTACGCATTGGTACTCCTATTGCTGATATTATAGAATACTGCGGGGGGCTAACCGATGATGCGGCTAAAATAATATTAGGCGGGCCTATGATGGGTATGGCGCAATATACCACGGAAGTACCGGTCATAAAGGGTACATCCGGTATATTGGTGCAGACTGAGTCTGAAGTGCCCGCATCGGCCTATCATGACTGCATTCGCTGCGGTAAATGCGTGAGCATCTGCCCTATGTGCCTGTTACCCAATCTTTTAGGTATATACGCTGAAAAACAGATGTTTGCCGAGGCTGAGGCCGCGGGCGTATTAAATTGTCTGGAATGCGGCTGCTGCGTATACGTATGCCCGGCCAACCGCCCGATGATCCAGATGATAAAACACGCAAAAGCGTCTATTATGGCAAAACGCAGGAAGGCTAAGGCGGCCTGATTGGTAACATGATGTAAATATGGAGAATTAAAAATGTCGGTTTCCCAAAAAGTAACTTTCCAGAACGCTTTGGATACAATCGAGTCATTACCAGATTACCAGCAAGAGCATCTTATTGATATTGTTCGTTGCAGGTTATTAGAACACAAACGTGACCAATTTGCAGAAAATATAAAAAAAGCAAGAGATGAATATGCCCAAGGAAAGGTAAAAACCGGTACAGTAGCAGAACTTATGAAGGAATTAAGCACATGAGAGGGCTTATTTGGGGTAAAACCTTCATTAAGGCTTTCAAGCGGGTTGTAAAAAAACGAGCTGGTTTAGATAAAAAAATAGAGCAGGCGCTGATACTTTTAACCGAGAATCCATTTGCTTTGCAATTAGAGACTCATAAGCTTAAGGGAAAATTGGCGGGAACGTGGGCATGTAGCTTGGGTTATGACTTGCGGCTGATATTTGTTTTTATAAAAAGCGACGAAGGAAAAGAAGATGATATTCTGTTGATTGAAATCGGCACACACGATGAAGTATATTAGATGCACTGGCAGAAGTTTATAAAACACGCAAAAGCGGCCTGATTGGCAATATAATGTCGGGCAAAAAATGTAGGGGCGGGGCTTGTCCCCGCCCGAATCCGGTGATGGACATACAAACCGCATTTGGGCGGGGACAAGCCGTCTCCCCTACAGGATAAAACATTATGCACCTTCCAAATAAGCTATTAGCTGACTTAGAAATAAGCGATATTCAACGCTTAATAGATATTGGTGTTGGAGAAGATAAGTTTATTGAATATAAAAGTAGATTAAACTTAGGACCAGACAAAGATAAAAAAGAATTTTTAGCTGATACTACGGCCTTTGCCAATGCGTTGGGCGGTGAAATAATATACGGTATTGAAGAGGGAGACGACGGACTGCCTCAACAGATAACGGGTATTGAAGTTGACAACGAAGATCAACTTAAATTACTTATTGAAAATTTACTTAGAGATTGTGTTGATGAGAGGTTATCCGGTTATGATTTTCGTTTTATCCCTCTGGATGAAGCGGCCAATAAATATGTACTGGTTTTCAGGATATCTATGAGCTTAAGAGCGCCTCATATGGTAAAGTATAAAAGTACTACTACATTTCATATTCGTCATGATGGCGGTAAGCACCTAATGGATGTCAGGGAAATAAAAATGGCCTTTGAAAGAACCAGCGGATTAAAGGAAAAAGCAGAAAAATTTATTAATGAAAGATTGGAAATAATTCAAAAAGAGGTTATCTCTGATCATTCCTCATCCGGCGGTTTTATTGTAGGTCATTTTGTGCCGCTGCTCAGAGAAGAATACCAATTGGATATTACTAATCAAGCGGTTATTGACAGACTTAGCCAAGTCCGTCCGCCATATACGCAAAATCCTGTTTCTTATAGGCATACTTTTGAAGGATTTAAAACAATGCCTGATATTAGTGGCAGAGGAAATTACAATCTTTTTTTCAGTGACGGTTGCGTAGAATTTTTTGAGGAGAGGTTAATCGGAATTGAAAGAGATAATGATGTATACTTGCCGTCCGTAGCTTACGAAAAAGCGCTAATAAAATATTTTGATCAAATCAGAAAATTTTATGAAGATAATACCTTTAATTTGCCTTTTATCTATTCCATGTCATTACTTAATATCAAAGGGGCTAAATTAGTTCATACAAAATATGATTATACCGGTGTTCGTACAACTACCTATAGCAGAAAGATAGAAAAAAATGAATTGCACCTGCCTAAACTTCAGATAAATGATTTATCCAAAGATAGCGCTGCTATTTTAAAGCCGTTATTTGATATGATTTGGAATGCCTTTGGTTTAGAGCGTTCCTTAAATTACGATGAAAATGATAATTTTTTACCGCCAAAGTAATGTAGGGGCGGCGGCTTGTCCCCGCCCGAATCCGGTAATGGACACACAAACAGCATTTGGGAGGGGACAAGCCGCAATGCCATTAAGTTAAGCGTTATACTATAATGAAAAGCTTTTTTTTAGCCTGTCATTCTGAGGCCGGAGGCCGAAGAATCTACTCGCATACGTGGACAGATTCTTCACTTCACTCCGTTTCGTTAAGAATGACAGCTACCTTAAGTCAACAACATTGGGGTTTTATCCCCTCTCCCCTTGGGGAGAGGGCTAGGGTGAGGGGGGAATGAGGCGAAACAACATTGAAAGATGCAGGCAGTTACGAAAAAAGCAAACAGATGCGGAGAGAAAGCTCTGGTACGCACTGCGTAACCGCCGATTAGCCGGTATCAAATTCAGAAGGCAGTTTCCTATAGGCAAATATATATTGGATTTTTATTCCACTCAATATAAACTTGCTATTGAAGCGGACGGCGGACAACACTATAAAGACCAAGGCAAGATAACCGATAACATAAGAACTGACTGTCTGGCTAAACAGGGAATAGAATTACTTAGATTCAGTAATTTGGATATATTAAATAATATTGAAGGGGTTTGTTATAAAATACAAGAAATTATTAAAAGGAAAAAAGAAGTTTCCCCCTCTCCTTGATCCTCTCCCCCGAGGGGATAGGGGAACGACAAAAATAAAACAAACATGAGCCAAACAACCGAAACTAAACAATTATTTGTCTCCACCTCGCCACATATTCGCGGGCAGGATTCTATCCGCGGTATTATGTACAGCGTATTATTTGCGCTATTGCCCGCTGCGCTTATGGGCGTATACTTTTTTGGGTTATACAGTTTGGTGATAATAGCGGTGTCGCTGGCTACCGCCGTTATATGCGAGGCGCTTATGCAGCGGGCTATGGGGCGACCAATTACCATACTGGACGGCAGCGCCCTTATTACCGGCTTGCTTTTAGCCATGAACTTACCGCCAAATGCACCCTGGTGGCTGGTGGTGGTGGGTTCTGCGGTATCTATTATAATAGCTAAGCAGATATTCGGCGGCCTAGGCGGTAATCCGTTTAATCCGGCGCTGGTCCGACGCGTAGTGTTACTTATATCTTGGCCGGTGCAGATGACCGCCTGGATTAAGCCGACTCCTTTATTTACCAATGCGGTAGATGCGATTTCTACGGCTACGCCTTTGGGTATGGTAAAGTTGAATGGCGCCGCCAAGGTTATGGGGCAGATTAGCCTGCTGGATTCCATTATCGGTTACAGAGGCGGGTGTCTGGGTGAGACTTCGGTTATCGCACTTTTATTAGGCGGGTTATATCTGTTATACAAAAAACATATAACCTGGCATATCCCGCGTAGTTATATAGCGACAACTGCGGTTTTAAGCGGTGTTTTCTATCTAGCAAACCCCGTTTCCTATGCCTCGCCTTTATTCCACCTGGTTAATGGCGGTCTTATGCTGGGCGCGTTTTTTATGGCTACTGATTATGTAAGCTGCCCGATTACTCAAAAGGGGCAGATAATCTTCGGTATCGGCTGTGGTATACTTACTGTAGTAATCAGGCTGTTCGGGGCATACCCTGAAGGGGTATCCTTTGCTATACTGCTTATGAATGCAGCCAGCCCAATTATTGACCGCTATATAAAACCGGTTGCATTCGGCGCCAAAGGAGCGGGCAAATGAAAGATACCTTAAGATTAGTTATTGCCCTAACCACCATATGCGTAGTAGCGGCGTTTGCCCTAGCTATGGTATACGATGTGACCAAAGCCCCGATTGCAGAAAGCCTGCGTAAGGAAAAACTGGCTGCAATAGAGGCCGTATTACCTGAGCATGACAACCAGCCGGATAAAGAAGTACAAAGCATAGTTTTGGGTAAGGACAAAAAAGGGCGGGAGCAAAGACTTGATTTTTATATCGCCAAAAAGGAAGAACAATGGGTGGGTACTGCTTTTACCTCATCTGCTAAGGGCTTTGGCGGTAAAATAGTGCTTATGCTGGGGCTTAGCCCTGATAATAATTTGGTTAAGGTAAAGGTCTTACAGCACAAAGAAACTCCCGGACTGGGAGCTAAAATCGAGCGGGAAGCATTTATAAGTCAATGCGTCGGTAAATCGCTTAAATCCGGCAAGTTGAAAGTCACCAAAGACGGCGGGGATATAGACGCTATAACCGGCGCTACCATATCATCACGCGCCGTATGCGATGCGGTAAATAACGGGCTTCTCGACTATGCCGAACGGTTTAGTAAACCGGATGATAATGAAAATGTCAAGTTACAAAGCCCAAATGTCAAATGAATGTCAAAATCCAAATGACTTTAATCTCAATGTTGTTGACTTAAGGTAACTGTCATTCTGAACGCAGCGCAGTGAAGAATCTCCTCGCTGTTGCGGGGGAAGATTCTTCGGCCGAAGGCTGAAGAATGACAGGCTAAAAAGAGCTTTTCATTATAGTATAGAGCTTAAGTCAACAACATTGTACCTTAATCCTCTCCCCCAAGGGGAGAGGAAATAGAGGAAAACCATGAGCGTATTTTCAGAATTTACCAAAGGCTTTTGGAAGGAAAATCCTACATTCAGGCTGGTACTCGGCATGTGTCCCACCCTGGCGGTAACTACTGAGGCTATAAACGGTATTGGTATGGGGCTGGCTACCACCTTTGTACTGGTGTTTTCCAACCTGCTGGTGTCGCTGTTGCGTAAGGTGATCCCCGATAAGGTGCGGATTGCCTGTTATATCGTGATTGTAGCCGGCTTTGTGATTATTGTGGAATTGGTGATGCAGGCGTATTTTTATTCCTTGTATAAATCGCTGGGTTTATTCATTTCGCTGATTGTGGTTAATTGTATCATACTGGGACGGGCGGAGGCTTTTGCCTCTAAAAATCCGGTAACAGAATCCATTGCCGACGGTTTGGGTATGGGACTGGGCTTTACCTGCTCGCTTACCGTACTGGGTATTATACGCGAAATACTGGGCAACGGCTCTGTCTTCGGGGTTGACATTTTAGGCGGCCATTATTTACCGTTTTTGGTAATGGTGGTTCCGCCGGGCGCCTTTGTCACTTTAGGGCTTATGCTGGGATTCATGAATATGGCGCAGAGCAAATAAATGAAAATTAACCACAAAGAACACAGAGAATTTTGGAATTAAATGATATTTCTGGAAAAATTATCGGTGCATCTCTAAAAGTACATACGCAACTTGGGCCGGGATTGCTGGAGAGCGCCTATGAGGCGTGTTTGCTGCATGAATTAAAGAAAGGCGGAATACGGGCTCAAGCACAAGTAGGCTTACCGGTTTATTACGATGGAATAAATATTGACTTAGGATATAGAATTGATCTGTTGGTGGAACAGGCTGTTATTGTTGAACTTAAATCAGTGGGAAAACTTTTACCTATTCATGAAGCACAATTACTGTCCTATTTGAAGTTAAGTGGTAAACGATTAGGGTTGTTAATTAACTTCAATGTGTTCCGGTTAAAAGATGGAATTAAACGGATAGCAAATTAAAAGAATTTAACCACAGAGAACACAGAGGTACACAGAGAATTTAATTTGTTTTATTTCTTCGTATATAGAAAAAAATGGTGTGTCTTTACCTTATATGTTAAATTATAATAACCTGAGTTCGACATAAAAGTTGTTGATTTTATTGTCTTGTAGGGGCGGGTTTGAAACCCGCCCCTACATCTGGAGGGGACATGCCCCTATCCTAGGTAAATTTTATGTTAATTAAATCTACATAAAACATCAACTAG
>JAJRXT010000016.1 GCA_024276125.1 bacterium | reverse complement strand
TTGCATAGGCAATAATTTATTTTCTGTTATAAATCGGTAAATGCTATCGGCTACAAATTTGCAGCCTGTACTATTTATATGATTATCATAACGCCAGAATAAGCGCTTTTTTTTAGCTTCATCTTTTGTTTTTTCAAGCAGATTAAGATAAACTATGTTTTGAGTATCTACAGTCTTTTTAAAAAACTTGTATAAATCATTGTTAGGATCGTTTATAGTGGACTTGTCATATAAAAAGACCAGTACATATGCGATATTTTCTTTATCCGCCAGTTGTTTAAAATCTTTAATAAGGGCGCTGGTTTTATCTATAGCTTTTCAGTAACCGGAGAAGTAATCCCGGTCCTTTAGATATTCAGCGGGATAGTGGGCTAACCTATGATAATAAGTGGTCATAATATAAAAATGCGGCCAGCGAACCCCGAAGGGATACATAAGCAATCTGGCCAAAAAGCTGTTTTTTAAGATAAAATCTTTGGTAATTCCCCACGGAGTGTAGAAAATCTTATCTATATTTTGTTTTGCCCTGTCAAGCTCTTTTTGATTTTGATATTGTATAAGCCGCCCGTGATAGATACTGCGGTATAATTTTCCTTGCTGCACATCGGCAATATCATTATAAAAAAAGGCATGTATTATCATATCAGGATGATATTTGAGAGCGTATTGTTTTAATACCTTATAATGATAATCCGTGCCGGTTCCGTCAATAGCAAAACTCAATACTTCAATTTGTTTTGAGATATTGTTTTGTAACAGTTTTTCCAATACCTTGGTATAGGTTTTATCAAGCGGCGTTTCCATATTGGCGGTAAATGAATCCCCGATTACCGCAATACGATATACTCCGTCTTTTTTTTCATATGGATATTCATAATCGCGCCAGCCGTGTGAATTTATTTTAATATCAGTTTCCCATTCAAAATAGCGTTTATACACACCCTCGCTGTTTGGAATAAACTTAAAGCCAAGCTCTTCGTCTTTTTGATAAACCAAGGGCAGATTATCGCCATACGATAATTGCGGCAGCTTAATTATTCGCAAAGCTATTTCTGATACCAGAGCGGAGACTACTAGACTTATTATGATTAATAAAGATAGTTTAGAGGATTTTGAGAAGGGCATTTATTTTTAGTAGGTATTTTGCAGAAAGATGACAGCCGGATATTATTATTTTATTGCAAGCATTCAAACGCATCTACCTTAACATTAACTAAGTGAAAAATCAAGTTTTGTCCGCCAATTCTATTAAAAAAAGATAAATCTTTTTTGGGCGGATTGATATAGCTTCTAAATTTTGATAGATTATATAAAGGATGCAATCGTAAAAAGTTCTTATATGTTACTCTCAATGTTGTTGACTTAAGGCTGTACTATAATGAAAAACTCTTTTTAGCCTGTGATTCTGAGGCAGGAGGCCGAAGAATCTACTTGCATATGCGGGCAGATTCTTCCCTTCACTCCGTTGCGTTTAAGAATGACAAAAGGCATTAACCGATCAGCTAAAAAAGGTATCAAGGCAGAATCATGACGTTAGGAGAAATGCTAAAAGCCAGTGCGGAGGCAGCCGCTAAAAAACCGGCTATTATATTTAATGAGCAGACTATATCATACAGCCAGTTGTATGAAAAAGCCAGAGCCTTAGCCTGCGGGCTGATAAAGCTGGGGCTTACGCCGGGTGATAATGCAGCTATACTACTATCTAATTCACCGGAATACATAATAAGCGCTTTTGGCATATCCATAGCCGGCGGAGTTATAATACCGATTAATTGCTTTTTAGCTCCTCCTGAGGCCGCCTATATTTTAGAAGACAGCGAGGCTGTAATCCTAATCAGCAGCGCGGAATACACTGCACAAATAGATGCCTGCCGCAGGCTCGATTACTTAAAACATATAATTTTATGCGGAGAGGATAACGCCAAAGATATAATTTTTGAAGGCTTGCTGCAATCTGATACAACTGGCGAAAAATTACCGCAGATAGACTCAGAAGCTGATGCGCTTATTATATATACATCCGGTACTACGGGGCATCCCAAGGGCGCCGTGCTAACTAATCATAATTTAATATCCAACATAACCGCCTGCTGTAAGGTAATAAAAGTTACCGCTAAAGATCGGTTCTTGGTTTTTCTGCCGTTATTTCATTCTTTTACTTTTACAGTAACCATATTATTGCCTTGTTATATGAGGGCGCGTATAATCCTTTTACCGGGTATTAACCGTAAGGAGATAAAAAAGGCGATTATTTGTCATAAAATAAGCGTTTTTGTAGGTATTCCTGCTGTATATAATCTGTTTAGCCAGCTAAAAATTAGCTGGCTTGCCCGTTGGTTAAATCCGGTACGAATATATATAAGCGGGGGGGCGCCGTTATCTAAAGCGGTACTGGAGAAATTTCAACACAATTTCCGCCGCCCGTTATTAGAGGGATACGGGCTTTCCGAGGCCTCTCCTGTAGTCTCTATCAATCCTATACATAAAACCAAGCCTTGTTCTGTAGGTCTGCCCTTGCCCGGAGTTACGGTAAAGGCGGTAGATGAGCGGGGGAATAACCTGCCAAATGGCGAGGTAGGCGAACTGTTGGTTAAGGGAGCAAATGTAATGCGCGGGTATTTAAATCGTCCGCAGGCCACTAAATGCGCTCTTAAGGGCGGCTGGCTGCATACCGGAGACCTTGCGCATATTGATAATGAAGGCTATATTTATATTGTAGAGCGCAAAAAGGATATGCTTATTGTTCACGGTATTAATGTGTATCCCCGTGAAATAGAAGAAGTATTAAACAGACATCCCCAAATAGCAGAAGTCGCTGTAGTGGGTGTTCGTGATGCACATAAAGGCGAGCTGCCAAAAGCGGTAATTGTGCTAAAAGATGGGGAGAGACTAACAGTAAAGGAAATAAAGCAATATTGTAAGGATTTTCTGGCTGGCTATAAAACGCCCAAGATTGTAGAATTCAGGGAATCTTTACCCAAAACCGCAACCGGTAAAATTATAAAAAGGATGCTGTAGACATAAAATAACGGTAGTCGGCTGGCTGCTAAAATCCAACCTTAAAGTACATGTCATTCTTCAGCCTTCGTCCGAAGAATCTACACGCATAATGGATGCAGATTCTTCGCTTCGCTTCAGAATGACAGACTTATTATGTGCGGTTAGATTCTCAATTTAGGAGGTGGTATTATGGAAAAAAGTACAAAGAAAAAAGATAAGCTTTGTATTATCTGTTTTAGCGGTGATTTTGATAAAGCGCTGGCTGCCTTTACCATAGCGACGGGCGCTGCGGCCTCTAATAAAGAGGTGGTTTTATTTTTTACCTTCTGGGGATTAAATATAATCAGGAAGAATCCTAATCGTAGTTTTAAGGGGACTGATTTGCCTACGCGTGTATTTAATTTCCTTATGGGAGGGTTCAATTGCCTGCCTTTGAGCAGATTTAATTTTTGCGGTGCATCGCCAAAATTAATGACCGGTATTATGCGCAAAAAACATATTGCCACCTTAACTGAGCTGATTGAAAGCGCCAAATTGCTCAAAATCAAATTTATTGCCTGTGAGATGGCTATGAATGTTTTGGATATAAAAAAAGAAGACTTAATAGACGAGGTTGAAGCTATTGTAGGTATTCCTACATTCTTAGAGCATGCAAAAGATTCCATTACTTTATTTATTTGAAACGGTTATTTGTAGCCGCCGACTTTTAAGTCGGCCTGTTAGACTTACAATGGCGAGGCTAAAGCCTCGCAACTACATTTTGGTATAAACGCTACAATGGCTATTAAAGGTAGGATTATGAAATATGAACTGGATGTCACGGCAGAGAGTTGCCCGATGACTTATATCAAAACCAGATTACAACTGGATAAACTAAAGTCGGGCGATATTTTGGAAGTTTTGGTAAACCCGGGAGAGCCCTTAAAAAGTATACCGGATAGCGCCCAAGAGGCCGGTTATAAAATATTGGAGATTATACCTAAAGGCGAAAAACATCTGATTATTATTCAGAAATAAAAGGATTACTACCTACTTTTGATGTTTTGGTTTGCCTTGTGAGATATTTCGGCTTGTCTCAAGCCGAAACTATTAAAGACACCCGTAGTGGTTTTGGCTTGAGACAAGCCGAAACATCAAAACATCAACAATACATTGCATTAGAATGACAATACATTAGATTAAATGGCTATTGAGTTGACTCCGAAACCAAAGCCGTTTAATTTTCTTAGCTGTCATTCTTAAACAAAACGAAGTGGAGTGAAGAATCTGCCTACGTATGCGAGCAGATTCTTCAGCCTATGGCCTCAGAATGACAGAATATAATCTTTTTCGCAAGAGAACTCAATAGCCATTTTAGATTATGTACAAAATAGCCTATGGAAATAACGAGTTATTTTTTGATCTGCCGGCTGGTATATCTGCAGCTATAGCGCGCTTAAAAAAACAGACGCCTATAGCGGATGTAAAAAACGCTTTATCGGAAAGCCTGGCGCAGCCTATAGATTCGCCTGTATTACCGGATTTAGCCGCCGGTATAAAACGCGTAGCTATAGCGGTAACCGACGCCAGCCGCTCTTGCCCGCATCAGCTTCTGCTTACCCCAATTCTATCCCAATTACATAAAGCTGGTATAAAAAATGATAATATCCATATTATAATAGCCGCCGGCCTGCACAAAGCCAGTACCAAAGCTGAAAAGCAATATTTGCTTTCTGCCCGCATTGTTAATAATTATCCGGTATCAGATCATATAGCCAGTGATAAAAATCGGCTGGTAAGCCTGGGATATACAAAGGCCGGTATCCCGATAAGCATTAATAAAACAGCCTATGAATCGGATTTATTAATATCTGTAGGGATGCTGGAACCGCATCAATATGCAGGTTACAGCGGGGGGAGTAAAACTGTGGCTATAGGTCTTGCCGGCGCTGATACTATCTGCGCTATGCACTCAATAGACCTGCTTAAACAAAAGAGGGTTGCTTTGGGTAATATAGCGGATAATCCGTTTCGGCAGGCGCTAGATGAAATTGCAGCCGCCGCCGGATTAAAATTTTGCCTAAATATTATTCAAAACACTGATAAAGAGATTACTCATTTAGCTGCCGGTAATCCCAAGGGCGTATTTAATGTATTAGCCGAATATGCCCGCTCTGCTTTTAGCTTCTATATACAACATCCTTATCCGATAGTTATTGCCGGTATAGAGTCTCCTAAAGACGCTAATTTATATCAATTATCACGGGCGGCCGGTTATCTGGCCTATAATAACAGACCGGCGGTAACAAAAGGCGGTGTAATAATACTTGCTGGAGGATGTGCCCAAGGCATAGGCGAGGGTAAGGGCGAGCAGGGATTCTATAGACTGATGAGGAAATTTAATAATAATCCTGATGAGCTTATCCTGCGGCTTGAAACAGAGAAATCTATCCCCGGCGGACAACGAGCCTATGTAACAGCCGAAACGCTCAAGCATTGCCGGGTTATCGTTGTAGGCAGTAAATACCCTAAGCTTTTCCAAGATATAGGCTTTATTCCGGCTGATAATATCTCGCAAGCTATACAAATTGCGCAAGATAACCTGAGGTATCCGGTAAAAAAACTTTTAATTGTACCTCAAGGCACACAAACCCTTATTAAGTCAAAAAGCGGCTTTTAGTCAATAGGTTTACAAAAAAATGATTATAAACTAAAACAGCCGATGACCTTGCCCAAAATTCTTACATTCTGCTGGCTCAAAGGAAAGATTATAGGACTATAACGGAATTTATCATGCGGCAGGATTATAATTGAATCCGAATCAAACTTTAGATAACCGATCTTACAAGTGTTATCATTATGCTTGATTAGGGTAATTTTATTTTCTAATGCTTCGATTTTTTGATCCCCGAAATCCACGCACATAAGTGCGCCTGCTGGAATAACTGGCTCCATACTGCTGTCTTCAGAGTTATGGTATAATAATCTGCAATTACTCGTTTGCTCTATATTGGGTAAATAAGACTGACTTAGTATGCCGTAGCATTGATTCTCTGTTAAGGGAGTTTTAAACGCTTCTTGGCATGCTGCTTGTTGACTGATTATCGGTATTGCCAACAAATTTTTTGATTTTGCCTGTCCTTTTTGCTCTATATGAGAGACTATTTTTATTACTGGACGCACATATGGCGCTGTCTCGAATAATTCAGCTATATCAATTTCCGAACCCTTAGAAATTGTATAAAGGGTTTTATAGGTGGGGTTCTTCAAAACACTAGTCTCAATCCGGCAGAGATAGTCCTTTTTTATACCCGTTATCTTTTCCATTTGACGTAAGGAAAAGCTTCTTTGCTTCCTAAATTGTTTTATTTTTTCACCAAGTGTCATAATTATGAAAGTATTAATAATGTTAACCAAATCGGTATGTTATACACTATCTTATTGAATAATAACTTTCAATAGACAAAATATATTATTTTGAGGCAAAAAACAGTTTATGGATAATTTTACCTTTGTGATTGCTGCAAACAATGCTTATGCAAAGTATTCTTTTAGGGTAGCCAACATATTTTTTAAGTTTGATAACATAAATTTAATCGTTCTTTTGTCTTGTGCCTCAAGAAGCGAGAAGAATTCGTGCTTTAATTCTTCGCGGACAGAGTCCTCCTTGTAATCAATAAAACTGAAGAGATCTCCAATTTTGACATTAAGTGCATAAGCGATTTTTTCAAGTGTTTTGAGTGATGGGTTTCTTTCTCCTCTTTCGATTGCTCCAACATACGTGTTGTGTAATTTTGAAAGTTCGCCCAGCTCCTCTTGAGTCAGGCTGCACGATTTGCGTAAGCTTCTGATTCGATGTCCTAATGTAGCTTGTATATTAGTCGTCATAACCATAACCTTTCACCCCCTTTACAACTATAGTTGCAATAAATGTGCCGTAGTATATTTTTGCGGAGTCCTTTAAATTGTAGATGAGCTTCCATTTTAATTCAATATTAGGCAGCGGGTTAAACCTGAGCATTCAGTCGGTAAAACCGGCAA
The DNA here is from genome assembly GCA_024276125.1 of bacterium. GTDB lineage: Bacteria > SZUA-182 > SZUA-182 > SZUA-191 > JAJRXT01 > JAJRXT01. Next base: position 18,966 of record JAJRXT010000016.1, on the reverse strand, counting down.
TTATTAGATATAGATTCACATGTATTTGTAATTGTTGTAAGGTGTGCTAATTTGTTTAATTAATAAAAGAGCGGTTAGGATTGCTAAATAAGGCGATATGGCATGTATAAGCTCGAACTATTTTTCATATTTCATCAAGCAAAACAATAGCTGGTATAAACAAGCTTACAAAACAACACGATAAACCAATGTTACTACAGGTGCAATTTGGATGTTAAAGCTTTTTTAACGGAAACCTAAAAAAAAACATCTACTTTCAAAAAAAGATAAGTTTTTTCCCAAATTAATTCCCAAATTATTCAGGCTAACTTATTTACAAAGACAGTCCTGGCCTGAAGATTTAAAAAAACAAGGGCTATAATGGGCGGTTTTTTTTACAAGCTTGCCTAAATAATAAATAAGCTGCTCTATAAAGAATATACCGATGTTTTCTCTCCTCTCTTCTCTCTTCTCCACAAGATAAGAATTCAATTACCAACTAAACATTAATCGGGAGCTTATCCCCTTAAATGGAACGCTATAACCCGATTGTTGTTTTTTAGACTACGTCAAATTAAACTTATATTGCATACCATAATATCACATAAAGTAAGCCAAGAAAACAATGAATTGTAAAATTATTATATAAGTTTTTTGGACGGTTTGAGTTCGCTGATTTTTATAATAAAAAAACGGCATTTTTTTTGCTTCATATGAATCATATAAATAAGTGTGAAGTATCGGTAAAATATCAAGATGGGAGAGTACAATGCAAGGATTAAAGGAATTAATAGAAAGGCTCAAATTTAAACTATTCATTTTTCTGGTGACATTGTTAGCCTGCCTGATACCTACTACGGTTTGGGCTAAGGCGCATGGTGATTGCAGGAATTGTCACCAAAATGCAGAAGCTGATAATTATACTTTAATAAGCAGACCCACCTATAATCTGCTTAATCCATTTACCAGTAAGCCTTACGGGGTTATAGACGCTTTATGTATGAGCTGTCATCAAGAGTTTAAGGCAAAAAGTATTCATCCTGTAGGCATTATACCCAGAAAAATTTCTTTACCGAATGACGCCAAAGGTTTCCCCGGGCAGGAAAATCAGATCACCTGCTGTAGTTGCCATGACCCGCATCCTGAAAACAAAAACTATATGTACCTGCGTTGGTCGGCGGATGAGGGAATAAATATCAGCAAATTCTGCGTAGCCAAGTGCCACTTGAATCTTGCTAAACCCCGCCTAAGTATGAGAAAATAGTTTGGTATATTCTACATGAGAGAGGATTTTTTATATGGCTGTGTTTTTGTGTTCTGTTTTAATTATCTTAATTGTATCATCCACTTTTATTCTTCCGCCCTTAACTACTTTGGCAAAAATTCCGGCGCGGGGCATTAGGCAGTCTCCAAGAAGATGATAAATAGAGCAGGGTCGGCGGCATACTTTCCCAATTTGGGTTACCTCTAATAAGATATTATCTCCTATCGCTAAAAGGGCGCCCACTTTAACTGAAGCAAGGTTTATGTTTTGGGTGGTTATATTCTCAGCCAACCGGCCCGGCTCTACTTTTACTTTTAAATCGCCTTCCTTATTAAATTTATCAATATCTTCTAAGGCCAGCAGACTTATTTGTCTGTGCCAGTCACCCGCATGAGCGTCGTCCCTTATTCCCTTATCCGCTATAATTTCAGCTTCATCTATATTTTGTTTTGGCACGCCTTTTTTACTGCTTATAGAAATAGCGGCTATTTTACCATTATTATTCATAATGTTACCAAGTTATTTATTTTAACGTGAGTTTGACATAAAACTTGTTGAATTCATTAAACTGTAGGGGAGGCGGCTTGTCCCCGCCCGCGCTTCGGCAATGTTGTTGACTCAAGACACTCTATACTTAAAATGCTTTTCTTAGCCTGTCATTCTGAGGCTGGAAGCCGAAGAATCTGTAATCATACGCAGGTAGATTCTTCGGCCTTCGGCCTCAGAATGACCACAATGGATAACTTCACTATAGGTAACAAACTTGGGTTATTATATCTTTCGTGGCGCCTCATCCCGAAACATATACATATAACGCCAAGGATGGATTTTCTACAGTTGCCGCTATTGGCCGGCCTAATTTATCTTACTGGACTCCCTTAGCATATCCAAGGCGGTCTGCATATCAGCCGGCAGGGGAACTTCAAATTCCAGATACTCATCTTTACATGGGCGCTTAAAGCCTAGTTTTTTTGCATGCAGAAGCTGTCTTTTGAATAAAAGCGTCTTTTTTTGTTTGCCGATTTTTATATCCAGTTTGCCGGCGCCTTTATAAACCTTATCCCCTAGTATGGGATGTCCTATATGCGACAAATGCACACGTATTTGATGCGTCCGTCCGGTATATAATTTTAGCTGCAATAGGCTGGCTGAGTTAAATGATTCTAAAAGCGTATATGCGGTACGCGCAGGTTTTGGATGACGGCTTATGACGGAAATTTTCTTTCTGTTAACCACATGCCGTCCGATAGGGATATCTATTTCCCCTTTCAATGCCGGCGTACCTTGTACCAGCGCCCAATATGTACGCTGTATTTCTCTTTTGGCAAGCTGCGCTGTCAGATTATGGTGAGCCAGATCGCATTTGGCGGCTACTAATAATCCGCTGGTATCTTTATCTAACCGATGAACAATGCCCGGCCTTAAGGGCGCTCCTATATCGGATAATTTTCCGCAATGAGCAAGCAGGGCATTTACCAATGTTGCCGAATAATTACCGGGCGCAGGGTGCGCCACCATATTTGCGGTTTTGTTTATTACAATTATATAATTATCTTCGTAAATAATCTCTAAAGGAATCGCCTCGGGAGTAACTTGTATTTCCTTAGCTGCCGGAATAATTAACTGTACTCTATCCCCGATTCTGGTCAAGTGATGCGGCTTTACAATCGCTTCATTTATTTTAACCTGTTTGGAAAGGATAATTTGTTTTATCTGAGAGCGCGATAGAGCCGGTTCCTGTTTGGCTAAAAAAACATCAATCCTTTGACCAGTCTGATTACTTCCGATTAAAAAAAATTTACAATTATTCAAAATGGTTTATTATGGTTATACAGTTAGTACATCATTTCAGTGAAAAGTATACATTCGTTTTGTCATTCTGAACAAAGCGCAACACAGTGAAGAATCTGCTCGCTATTGCGGGGGGAGATTCTTCGGCCTTCGGCCTCAGAATGACGGCTGATGGTATCCTTTTTAAGAAAACGCTGTACTAGTACAGCGTTTCGTAAGTCGAGGTTTTGTTTCTCAAGCCGAAACTAAAAGCTCACCGCAGGCGCTGTTTTATCTCTCTAAAGCGTACAGCCTGCTGCATAAAGGCCTCTAATCTGGTATGCGTATTAGTCTCTTGCATACCGTCATAGACCAAATCCAAACATGGAATACCTTTATGCTTTTTGCGCATACTGTTTAAAATAGCAGTGGTTACTGTACCGGGCATGCAGTTAAACGGTTTTACGTTTATTATGCCGGATACTTCATTACCGGCATATGCAACGGCGCGTCCTACGCTTAACAGCGCTTCGGTGTGAAATGAATTATCCAAAAACGGAGCGCTGTGTTTTATAATTTGCTTGGTAGTCGGTTCGTGGCGATATCTTATTTTACCCCGAAAAAGCTTTGAAATCTTACGTTCATGATGATGCTGTATGATATCTTTAATAAAACATTTTGCGTATTCAGGGTAATCGTTTTGATACAGGCTTTCTTTTTTTTGTACATAGCCGATAAATTTAATCCATTCCTGTACCGGGGATAAGTGAACTTCGCCCCCCAATGCTTCAATTTGCTTGATAATATTATTATTGGCAAAAGGGTTTGAGCGAATAAAAATCTCGCCGACTATACCGATAATTGGTTTTGGCGTTTTTTGAAAATCTGTTTTTATAGCGGTTAATTTTTCGACGCATTCTTTTAAAACAGGCATCAGGTTTAAATTTGTTATGGCATTTTGTATGTCTTGCAAGCATTCTTTATAAATACGGTCGGTCTGGCCTGCAACTGATTCAAAAGGTCTAATCTCACGCGATAATTTTTCCAAAAATTCAATAGCCAATATACCAGGCCACATAATAAGGTCTATATCTTTGGAAAAAATATCAAAATCACCGCGAAACTCTTTTGAACTACCCTGATTGGGAGATAAGAAGGTTATATCTTTATACCCCAGATTTTCTATAATAATTTTTTGATAGCGGTTGTACAGCCCGAATCGGCAGGGTCCATTGGTAGAAGGCATAAAAAAGGCGCTTTCCTCCGGCACAAAATCAGGCTGGTTAATTTTTTTTAAAAAGTCGCCGATAGTTATGATATAAGGATAGCATTCGCGGCCTGTCGTTACCCTGCGTCCGAGCCTGACCGAGTCTTCATCTGATTCGGGTAATATCGCAGCATCAATTCCCTTAGCCCTAAAAGCGGCGCTTATAGCAAAAACTGCATCCGTCATATAGGGAATAAATATTTTTTTTATATTCTTTAGGTTTCGGCGTTTACTTGGAATGATATTCGCTTGTATCTGATGGTCTTTTTGACAATTGTCTATACTATCTAAAAATGCTTCACAACGCGTAATTATCCCTGCATCGGCGCTGTGTTCGTCAATCTCAAGCTGTAGGTACGCTTTATCTCCGATTTGCCGGCGGAAAAATTGAGTAATAAACGAATCCGGCCCGCAGCCGAAATTGGTGATATATACGGCATTTAACATTTTATTTTTGCGCACTACTTCCGCCGCCGCCAAGATTTTTTGTCCGTATTTCCAGTATACATCCGGCCAGTCTTCGGATAGGTCTACTTCTTTTAGCGGCAGAAAATCCATGGGAATGGGAGTTGCCCCAAGCCCTGCTAATTTTTTGGGTAAATTCAGGTTCATACCCAAATCATAGCCATTATACGGCCTGCTTATAATTGCTATTGCGCGATCCGATTTTTTCAAATTGGCCAGGACTTCCGCCCCCCTTTTTTCTATAGTCCGGTAGGTATCTTCCTGAAATTTTTCGGCTGCATTCAGGGCTTTTTTTATTTGTTCAGCGCCAATTTTCAGTTTAGAGCCGATCTGCTTAATTAATACTTTTTCAAGTTTTTGCCGGCCAAGCCTAAAGTGTATTGCCGGTTGAATTATTTTTACGCCTCTTGCGGCTATATCAATAGCGGATTTAATAATATAAGGAGATGCCTGCATATAGGGGCAGGTCTGACTTTGTTTTAGCTTGGAATCGTTCGTTTTCATATTAATAATACTGGGTAAAAACAGGTAGTCGATTCCTTTATCCAACAGATTTAGTACATGTCCGTGTGCCAGCTTAATAGGGAAACAGGTTTCGGCAACAATAGCTTCCAAACCCTGATGAATGATCTTTTTATTAGTAGGATCAGACAAAACAACGCAAAATCCCAATTCGCTGAAAAAAGCCTTCCAGAATGGATATAATTCATAAAACAATAAACCGCGCGGAAAGCCTATTTTTTTAGCGCTTGGCTTTGGCGAGCCTGATTGCGGCTGATAGGCGGATAACCACATGCACTCTCTTTCTTTAAACAAGTCAAGCTGAGGCTTTGTATCCTTTGCGGCTGCTTTTACATTAAATTTTTCACAGCGGCTGCCGTAATATAGGGGGTCTTCACCCTCTAGGCTGACCTTTTTTATCTCGCATAGATTAGAGCATCCCTTGCAGGCAAATGGTTGTAATTCATATTTGCGGCGGCTTAAGTCAAATCCTTTAAACAGGCTTTTTGACCATGTTTTAGTCTCTTGCGCAATAATAGCTACGCCGATTGCTCCGGTAACGTCATGATGCGGCGGAACGGTGATTTTTTTACCGGTTACCTTTTCAAAAGCGGCAACTACAGCGCGATTGGCGGCTACTCCGCCTTGAAAAAAGATTTTATTGCCGATTTTACGGTCGCCTACTACTCTGTTTAAATAATTGGTAACTATGGAATAACTCAAGCCTGCAACTAGGTTATCTTTTGGAGCGCCGCGCTGCTGATGGTGCTGTAAGTCCGATTCCATAAATACGGTGCAACGCTCTCCCAAATGCGAGGGCGCAAGCGAAGATAAGGCAAGCCGCGCAAATTCCTGCTTTATATTAAGTCCCAGTTTTTCCGCCTGCTCTTCTAAAAACGAACCGGTACCGGCCGCACAAACTTTATTCATTTCAAAATCAACTACTGCATTATTTTCAAAGCTTATATATTTTGAATCCTGCCCGCCGATTTCAAAAATAGTATCCACTTTGGGGTCTATATCTATCGCCGCTCTGGCTTGCGCTGTGATTTCATTTTTTACAATATCTGCGCCCACAAAATCGCCGATTAAATAACGTCCCGAACCGGTGACGCCAACTCCCAGTATTTCCACTTTATCGGCAATCTCTGCGCCTACCTCTTCAATACCGCGCCGCACCGCTTCAATCGGCGCTCCGGCGGTCATTAAATAACGCTTGGCCAATACATTTCTGTCCTCGTCTATAATAACTACATTGGTGCTGATGGAACCAACATCTATTCCTAAATAGGCGCAAATTTTATGTGTTTTTTTGGGAATTGACCGTACAATGGATTTTGGCGGAGCGGTAGACGGATATGGCGCCAGCGGCTCTAACCCTTGGGGTACATAAGATTGATTTTGCAGATAGTCATAAAGGGGCGCAATCCCCTTAAAAGGATTATCAGTTTCAACGTCTTTTTGTTTAGCAGCGATAAAAGCGGCGCCAATAGCGCCCGTGCAGGCAAATTCTTTAGGGATAATCAACTCGCCCGATGATAGGCCTAAAACATTTTCAAAGGCCAGTATCATACCTTGATTGGCGGCTACGCCGCCTTGAAAAGCAATCGGTTTAATAAATTCCTTGCCCCGAGCGATACTGCTTTTGAAATTTCTGGCCATAGCCAAGCACAGACCGGCCACGATATCATACATCGGAGTTGCTTCTTGCTGCAAGTGTATCATGTCGCTTTTAGCAAACACACTGCAACGTCCGGCTATGCGCGGGGGATTCTCTGAGCGTATAGCTAAGCGGCCGAATTCTTTTTCTATAGCGACCCCTAAGCGGGTAGCCTGCTGGTCTAAAAACGAGCCTGTACCGGCGGCGCATACTGTATTCATAGCAAAATCTGCAATGGCGTTTTTATCATCTAATAGAATTAATTTAGAATCCTCCCCGCCAATTTCGATGATTGTTCTGACTTCAGGGTGTAACTTTAAGCAAGCTTCGGCTTGGGCGATTACCTCGTTTATCTTCTTACCGCCTAGTAATTGATTAATCAATTCGCCGCCGGAGCCGGTTATGCCAAGGCCTATAATTTGTTCCGGTTTAATTTTAGCAAACAGGTCTTTTAATGCCTTATAGACCGTATATAACGGCTGGCCTAAAAGACGTTGGTAGCTGGTAGAAATGATATTTTGTTTATCATCTAAAAGAGCGGTTTTTACGCTGACGGAACCTATATCTATACCTAAATACATTTTATTAGAATAATCCATTGATAATTTTTAAGCAAGTGTACTTGATGTTCGGTTATTGTTGTTTTGTCGGTGTATTTTGTGGTGAGCTTACAATTGAGTTTGCTGTCAAGCCAACTCTATATTTTTTTAGCTATATTAGCAAAATTATGTTCAAAGTCAAGAATTACAACTTTTTTAAAGTCAACTGTATTGCTCCCCCCTGCCCCCGAAAGAATGTTCTATTTCTTATTGTTTATTGTATTTATCAAGTAAACTTTTTATCAGTTGATCTGGTTTTGGATTATATACAATAGTAGAGCCGGTCGGTTTTTTTATTGTTTTAACCAAATCTTCTATTATATTGGTAATCCCGCCGGTGCCTGCCAATACGCCGATTAGTTTACCGTCGTCATAGGCTATGGAAAATTCGCCCAATGTTCCAGAACGCCCGCTTACAATAATAACTATATCAGATGAATTAATCGCTGTAACTTCGCGCCCCATAAGCCCTGCGCCCGTATATATCAGTACATCTATATGTTTGGTGGGAGACTTGTATTTGTTTATATGTTCGTCCAAATTTCGGCCGGGCGATATACCGATGGTAACACCGCCTTTGGACTTGGCGCCTTTAGTGGCTTCATAGGGTAATCCGGGGCAGCCGCCGGTAACTATAGCGCAATCGTGTCTGGCGATTTCCTCGCCCAGTTTATATGCCTTTTGCTTATCATTATCGGTAAAAGCTCCGTCAGCGGAACCCATAACGCCGATTTGTATTCTCATATATTCTCCTTAAAAAAAACATGGTAGTCGGGCTCGTCTTTGAAGCCCGACCCCTGAAGTCAACAGTCTTGGGGGCGCATCTCCTCCCGAAAGTAGGGGTAGGTTTAAAACCTACCCCTACAGGATAACAAAATCAACCAGTTTTATATCGAACTTAAGGTTATACTATGATGGTCTTGTAAAAAATCAAAAAACACCATTTTTTATCATTCCTGTGGAAGAAGGAATCCAAGCATTTCAATCAGTTAGCAAAAGACTAGATTCCAGCTTTTGCGGGAATGACGACTTTTTACGATTGCATCATACTATTAGTTTATACTAAATCCGATAGACATATAGACATCTTACACCATATTAAAGTATTTTAAAAGATTATTTTTTGAGCGAGGGATTTTTGACATGTTTATTGCATAATACATTATTTCAAAAGAGTTTTTTTACTTATATAAGAAGCTAAAAAAAATGTCATTACAAAAACAATGTATACATTGCGGTACCATTAGCGAGGAAGCCCTGTTTTGCGGTAATTGCGGAAGATTGTTAAATACAAAGCTTATATCGCAACAACCGGTATCTCAAACAACGCCTGTATCCGCTTTAAGGCAAAAAGCAAGATTTCAGACAAAAACCTCACCAGCTTTAAGGCCAAGAGCAACAGAGCAAACAAAACCCAAATCAGCGCCGCCACGAACACCGAGTCCTTTATACCAAAAAACAACGTATAAAAGAAAAAGCATCGCATCTTCAAGGGGCGTATCAGCTTTACCTGAAGCAAGAGAAGAGGAAATTTACCAGCAGAAAGAGGCTCTTGAAACTATAAAGCAGCAGCTAAAAGTAAAACCAGTTAATAGGCGTAAGAGGTTTTTAAATTTCATTATAGATTTGTTTTTCTGTTCCATACTCAGCAAGTTGCTCAATAAAGCTTTGGGGTTCATTAATATAATGAGTATTTTTAATATAAAAGACCCAACCGTAGGTATGGTTTCAAAAATGATGCTGGGCTTTACCTTAGGCTTAATAATGCCTTTTGTATATTATATGGTTTTGGAAACATATTGCGGAAAAACTATCGGTAAATTTTTTACCAAAACACACGTAGTAACTGAAACCGGAGAAAAACCCGGTATTGGCGCTGTTTTAATAAGAAGTCTATGCCGAAACATTCCTCTTTATCTTAATGAACTTTCATTTTTATTCGGCGGTGATCTTCCGGTGGGCTGGCATGATAAATTTTCCAAAACCAGAGTGGTAGCGGATAAATAATATTGTTTTTTAGCCTGTCATTCTGAATGAAGCAAAGCGCTGTGAAGAATCTGCTCGCTGTTGCGATGGGGAGATTCTTCGGCCTTCGGCCTTAAGAATGACAGCCAATAAATGCTCAGAACGACAACCTTACAAGTCATACAAAGCTTTTTGTTCTGCTGCCGAAAGCCTGCGCCATTTACCCTGTTTTAAATCCCCTAAATAAAGATTTTTTATTCTGATACGCTTTAAGCTCGCCACCTTATGCCCTATTGCGTCAAACATTCTGCGTAACTGACGCTTATATCCTTGAGTAATTACTATAGACAGACACGTCGGGGTAATTTGTTTTATAATTTTAGCTCTTACTATTTGTCTATTTCCCTCGCCAATATCCACCCCTCTAAGCAGTATCTTTTGCTGCGCTAAACCAACATGCCGCTTCATTGATACCTTATATTCCTTTTCCTGCTCAAAGCGGGGATGAGTCAGCCTGTAGGTTAGTTCCCCGTCATTGGTTAACAACAACAATCCGGTGGAATTCTTATCCAAACGCCCCACACAATGCAAGTGTTTATATTTAGGCAATAGGGCAAATACATTTTTCTCGCCTTTAAAAATCCTTTTAGTACAAGTATAACCCCTTGGTTTATTTAGCATTATACATATACTACCCTGCTTAATCTCAACTGTCCTGCCATTTACGCACACAATATCTTTTACAGGGTCCACTTTTACGCCCAAAGTACATATCGTCTGGCCGTTTACCTTTACCAAACCTTGGGCAATAAGCTCTTCCGCCTTGCGGCGTGAAGTTAATCCTGCTTGTGAGATAAATTTTTGCAAGCGTATTTTGTCCATAATAAACTCTATCAGCATATAACTGTAGATGCCGACCTTTAGGTCGGCTGGAAGGACGGGTTTAAAACCCCGAATCTACAAAAAGAAAAAAATGAAATTTCCTATATTATCAAGTAATAAAAAAATCCTTTTACGGGATTATTCCCCGAAAAAAACTTTTTTCAAAAAAAACGTAAAAAATACTTGACAATAAAATTGACAATATTATCAACCCTGGCAAACTATAAAAGAATCCTTTATTTTTCCTAAAAAAACAATTTTGCGAAAAATAGCTCTTATTCGGCAGCAGGATTATTAAATTTAAGGGCTCAAGCGGGCGTAAGTTATAAAACTTGTATCCGCTTGACTCCTTAAATTAGTCTTTAATCTTCCTGTACCGAAAAAGACGGCTGTTTTTTGAGTCTGCCGGCATTTTTGCCCGAATAATTCGGGTAAAAAGAGGACGTATTTTGGGGCTATAAAAACCCTAAAATACAGTCCAATTCGTTATGGCCGGTTTGAGGTACAGGGTAAGTTGAGTCGTAGAGCAGTAATTTTTATTATATTTAGTCTAGTTTTATGTTTGCCGATAAAAGCGGCTTACGCCGGACAGTGGCACAATATTCTTGATGATACCAGATTAACCTCCGGTAAATACCATGGCTATTGGCCTAGTTTGGAAATGGATAACACCGGCAATATACATATAACATGGACTGACAAACAAAGCGGAAACCCTGAAATATACTATATGAAAGTAAATAAATCCGGCGCTGGTTTAGTAGCTCCCAAAAGAATAAGTTATGCCAAAGGTGACAGCCAGTATCCCCAGATAAAAGCCGATTCCACGGGTAATCTGCATATAACCTGGACGGACAAACGCAGAGGGACGGCCGATATCTATTATACCAAACTGGATAATTCGGGTAATACCATGATAAATGACTTCAATTTAACCCGCAATATAACAGAGAGTCTGCAACCCTCAATAGGCGTAGACCTGTACGATAACATACATATTGTCTGGTACGACAAGCAATACGGCAGATGGGAAATATGCTATACCAAGCTGGATAATATGGGTAACAAATTAGTTGATAAAAAACGTATAACCTTTGACGGCAATAGCTGCCGTCCTTCTTTGGGCGTAGATAATTTCGGTAATATCCACCTAACATGGTATGACGACAGAACCGGTAATTGGGAAATCTATTATACCAAATTAGATAATAATGGCAATACATTAATTCAAAATAAGCGCATAACCTATCAGGATACCAACAGTTACCGCCCCAAATTGGCGATAGACAAAGAAGGTAATGTACATATCGTCTGGTATGATTTGCGCAATAACGACGCTAATTTGTATTATACCAAACTGGATAATTACGGCAATACCAAAATAGCCGACACCAGAATTATAAAATATGCGATTAACAGCTATTACTCAAGTATATGCCTGGATAATTCGGATAATTTGCACATTACATGGTGTGACAGCAGGGATGGTAATTGGGGAATATTTTATACTCAACTGGATAATAACGGCAATCTTTTGGCCGATATAAGCCAATTAGCCCAAAAGAGCTATAATGCCAATTGGCCGGCTATCACAAGCGACGACGAGGGCGTTATCCATATGGCCTGGATGGGCGAGGTAGCAGACTACCGCAAACTGTACTATACCAAAGGCAGCGCGCTTACTATATACGTACCGGATGATTATAAAAGCATACAAAAGGCCATTGTTGCGGCAAGCAAAAACTATGCGGTTATAGTCGCTGCTGGAACCTATAATGAAAACATTGACTTTTTGGGTAAAAGCATTGTATTAAAAAGCAAAAAAGGCCCAACCAAAACAATAATTGAGGGCGCTGGATATGCTCCGGTAGTAAGTTTTATAAATTTGGAAAAATCAGAATCCGTCATAGACGGATTCACCATTACCAACAGAAGCAGCTATAAAGATACATCCGGCGCCGGCGGAATATTGTGTCAAAACTCATCGCCCACTATAAAAAACTGCATAATCAGCCGTAATCTGAACTTAAAATCAGGCGGCGGGGTATCTTTGTATAATTCTTCGGCAGTTATTAAAAATAGCGCTATATGCGAAAACTCGGCATTAGGCGACGGAGGAGGTATCCATATTCAATTTTCTTCAGTTAAAATATTAAACAGTACAATCTGTAACAATTTAGCCGATGGTTACGGAGGAGGAATATATTGTACTAATTCTGAACCAACCATAGCAAATTCTCTGGTAAAAGATAATTCCTCAAAAGGAATTGGAAACGGGATTTCATGCAGATCGTCATCACCTAAAATTATAGATACTACTTTAATTAATAATTACGGACTATATTCCGGCGGCGGGGTGCTGCGTTATTATGACAGCATCACCATACAGGATAATAACTCTGAGCCGGATTTTGACGATTAAGGAACCGACTATGTTTCTATGTTTCGGGGCGTCTCACCCCGAAACATCGGCTCGAAACGATTTCGTAGACGCGGGTTTTTAAACCCGCCCCCTTGAGGGCTAACAAGCCGGCCTAAAGGTCGGCAGCTATAAATTTAAAAAAAACAAATCGGCGCCTAAAACCTATTATAGACAAACATAAGTTTATTTGTGGCATCAGATTCTCAAATCTGACGCCTGTTAAGCTGTAAGGATTTGAAAATCCTTACAGCAACGGACAAATAGATAAGATCATTACATAAAAAGGCAGGTAGTTTCTTGATGCAGTACAACAAAACCAATAAAAACAAAAAAGCAGCCGATCTGGTAGTTTCAATATTAATACATTTATTATTGCTTTTTATTATAAATTTATCCTCTGATAAACCGCAAAAAAGGATTAATAATGATTTTCAAATAAAACGTATTAACATAATAAATGATTTCACCTTAAAGAATAGCGGATTAAAAACTGCCGGCAACTATAATACCAAGCAAAAAATAACCCCAAAAACTGCCCGCAAAAATAAAAGACTAACTAAAGCAAGAGCTGACAATAAGCGTTATGCGCTTAAAAGCGCCGTAAAATCAATTAAAAAAAGCGGAGTAAACGCAAAATCAAATACCAGCGCAGCCAGCGGGGTCTTATCTAAAATAGCGCAAAATATAGAACGCAAAGCTGCCAATAAACCAGATAAAGCAAGCGGCGGCATTGCATCATCTTACGGCAAGCTAAGAGGACAATCAGATTTAAATAAAAAACTGGCCTTTAATTATACCAAAACTAAAAACAGTATGCGCTCATCTTCGCCTTTTAAACATAATACAGCTAGAACAAAATCATTTAGTAAAAAGCAAATCTCATCGCAACGGGCTAATTTAAGATCAAAGAAAAGCGCAGCGGCGGCTAAATCAATAAACGCTAATAATACGGCCGGTACAATCAGTCCCGCAAGCGCCGGACGCATATCATCCAGCGCGGCATTGGCGGCATTATTTGCTTCTGATTTACCCGCTTCAGCATTATCTAAAATGACTCAGGAATCTAACGCAAGGCTTATGCCAAGCAATAAAGGCAGCAGAGCAGCCAGCCTGATATATGGTAATAATTCTTCCAGTACCGGCAAAGCCGCAAAATATACGGGCGCCGGCTCTAAGAGCAAGATATCAGCTAAAGATAGGTTGGCTATGGCTAAAGGCAAGCTAAGTTATTATGATGCTTCAGGTTCCTTGGTTAATAAAAAAAGTCTGGCGGAAGTATCCGGCAATCTGCTGTCCGCTCTTACTCAAGGCATAACAGAGGCTAATGCAGCAACAGGAACAGGCGGCGGTGATTCCGCTAATGCTGCCGGGAGGCAGGCTGACGGGGTAGACAGGCTGGCTAAAAGAAACGGTTTAGGCACAGGTATAGATTCATCAAGCGCTGGAGAGGATTTTGTTTTTACCGGTCAATTGGCGCTAAATAGCGGCTCGTATGATTCGTCTGGCAAACAAAGCGGATTAGGCCAAGGCTTGTCCGGTAGAGACGGTATGGCCGGCGGCTCTATCGGTGGGTTAGGTATGGGGGTTTCTCATATTCAAAAACAATCTGTAGGAAGCGGAAAGGCAGGCGGTAATGGTATAGGAAATTCGCGAATTAACTATGGCGGGACAGATTCATCATTAGGACTGGCAGGCGATAATAAAAATGCCCCTCAGGGGTTGAATATAGGTACAGGCAGCGGATTAAAGGAAGCGGGAATGCAAAATCTGGGGACGCTGAATCACCAAAGTACCTCATTTGCCTCCGGTTCGGATAGCGATGCGGCTTTAATGGCTGGAAGCTTCAGTATAGAATCCGCTCCGGATGATTCAATAGATAAGCATATCCAGTTGGCTAAATTGTTTTTTGGGAAAAATTCTCTAAAGGACCAATTGAATAGCACAAATTTTTATAAAAAAGAAAAAAGAAAAAAGAAAACATCTGAGGCGAAAAAAGACTATTTGGGAGAATCTAGGCAAAAACAGGTCTCATATGAAAAAAAAGATAAACCCCAAATAAGCGGTCGTAAAAGCAGCTCCCCGAAAGACCTGGATACGCCGCCTTCTATTAACTCAATACCATTACAAAGGCAAAAGCCGCAAGCGCTCAACTTTATGGTGGGAACCAAAAAGGGCGCTTATGGAAATGGAGACATTTGAGCTTCCGCTAATATTCCGGTGATTGAGCTTGATGTGGCTGATGGAGCAAAAATAAGCCAAACACTGTATAAGCTAAAGGGTAGAGTAAGCGGGAATGTCAGACAGGCCTTTGTCAGCGTAAATGCTACCACTCAATTGGTAGATGTTCTAAACGGAGCATTTGAAACAGATATTGCTTTGTGCAAGGGGAATAATAAAATTTCCGTTGCAGCCTTTGATTTTTCCGGAGCGGTAGGAAGATACGATACTAAACTGGTTTTTACGCCTCCGGCGGGAGCGCCGGTGGTAAAGCTTGAAACTCCGGCAAATGGCGAGCAGGGCATAAAACAAGGAGATGCCGTAATCGTATCCGGCACTATAAAAAACGCATTCACCAATAAAGCAATTTTATTGTTAAATGGCGTTTCTCTTGACTTACCGGTTGAAGACGGCCGATTTGAAAAAACAATTTATATGCCGAATACAAAAATCACTACCTTTAGAGTAATGGCACAAAATAGAGGTACTCACCCCGGATACAGCGCTTTACATACTGTATTATCAGGGCATGAAATAGATTTGATAAACCCGAAGCCCTTTTAATTCGGGTAATAATTTTGTTGCGCGTCTACGTAAACAACGCCAATAAGGAACGCTGCTATTTATACTGCCTATAAATAACGGCAGTAAATTCAAAGCCAAGTGAATTATTAATATAGCGGCGCTTCCTTATATTTGGCGGGGCAAGCAACTTGATTTTAATCATATGTTTCGGCATGAGACATCCCGAAACATAAAAAGCCCATTTTTATCTTTTGTAGCCGCGGGTTTTTAAACCCGCCCCCTACCGACCTAAAGGTCGGCATCTACAGTAGTCCGCTACAGTGCGTTACGTTCTTTCAGAATTGTAGGAGCGCCATTCTTGGCGCTACAGATTCGCAACAAAAGACCGGAATTCGCGGCTGGAAGCCGCTCCTACAATTACCCTAATAAATCTGACAGCTCCACAACGGTTTTATCGGATAATCCGCCTTGCTGTTCGGCGATTTTAACAGCTTGCTCTCCCAGTCGTTTATAAAACTCTAATATTTGGGGGTATTTATCGGATAAAATTGACAAGTGGTTAGCTATGGTAGGCGTATCGCCTCGGGCAATCGGTCCGGTTAGGGCCTGTGGAAGCCCCAAGCGCTCTAAATTATGCAGCGTTCCCTTAAATAAAGACAATAAAGCGGCATAAGCATCCTGTTTGTCTATTCCCAGACTCTCCAGTAAGCCTACCCCTATATCAAGTAAGCATACCGTATAATTGCTGGCAAATACCGCCGCTGCATGATACAACGCTTTATCCTTAGTCGGAATTATAAGCAGTTTTCCATTCATAGCCTGCGCTATCTCCCGGGCGGCCGTCTGTGCCGCCTTGTCCCCTTCAAAACCAAAAAATGAAGCAGGCAGTAATTTAATAGCTTGGTTTACTTCCGCAAAACTCTGAATGGGATGAAGGCTGCCTATATGAGCGCCGCAGTTGCGTGCAGATATTAATATATCAGCAGGCAGGCTGCCGCTGCAATGAAATACAATGGAATCCTTGCCAAAAGCGCCATGTGATGCAATCTGATTACAAACTGATGCAATTTCCTTATCCGGTGTGGTAATAAATATGATTTGAACGGATTTGGCAAGAGAACAAATATCATAAAATGCGCACCCGCAACCGATTATCTCAACGGCTTTTTGGGCTGAGGCAAGAGAGCGGCTGGCAATACCGATAAAGTCATATCCACAGCCGCTTAAGACAGCCGCTAAAGCAACGCCAAGCCTTCCAGCTCCAATTATAGCAAAAGACCGCCCGCCCATAATATTATCTTCCTAATTAATTTTAGGGCTAGAATCTTCCGCCGCCTGATGAGTGATTATGGCATTCTACACAATTTCGCTTCCGCATATCTCCCGGTCCGCCATGCGGATATCCGCCAGGCCAGGGGTTGGCAATGTAATGACAGCTATTACATAAATCAAAAAACTTCTTTTTATCTACCTTTACATTAACTTTGCCGTTTACCTTGGTACGGATAAGGAATGCGTTTTCAGCGCCATGCGGTTCGTGACAATCCGTACAACTTAGATAAAGGTTTGATATAACATTACCATCCTCATCATGCCTTATTGAATAAAACGGTTCACGCAAACGCAGATTTTCGCCTGTACTTTCGCGTCCGCGAGCCAAACCATGTGTAGCCACCACTCCGCCGCCATCGCCTTTAATAAAACGAATAGGATCAAATTTAAGCCGTGAATAATTATTACTCGATCCATAACGTCCGGCAATTTGACGATGACAGGTTTGACAAAAAGTGGTAAAGTCAGGCAATTCCGTCTCATCCGGTCCCAATATCTCATCACCGTCGGTTTCCGGATCGGGGTCTTCTTTATATGGCCGAGCATAAATTAAGGGCTTGGGAGGCGTATCATGCGGCCAAGGGGGATTATCCAAAGTAGGCCAGCCGTCTATTAATTTTTGCGTAAAGGGTAAATCCGGTTCAGTGGGCAAGGTTAATGGATATCCTTTTTCCGAGGTTTTTCCGGTTACTACCGCTGGATTATGACAGGTAATACATTGAATTTTACGCGCCCATAGTGGATCGGATTTGGTGGGATCAGTGGGGAACAGCGGATCAAACAGCATAGACTTCTCTCTGTCAATAACCGGATGCCGCGATTTTAATTCAAAAACTTGCTTTATACCCTGCTTGTCCCCTGAAAAATTGAAGTTTTTTACAAATTCACCATTATGGCAGACAAAGCATAAACCCTCAATACCTTCGTATTGACTAGCGCTTGGTTCTTCTTCCATTTGTTCTATTTGCTTCTGTAACCAGCCGTGAAATTTCCAAATTGGATTGTCCTGTGCCTGCGTTGTAGCATCGGTTCCCGTAGTTTTTTTATAGGTGGTAGTCATTTTCATAAAATTTTGATAAGCGCCGATAATATTGTTTGGCGTAAAGAAAGACCCCTCCGGCTGTTCGGGTACCGGCGCCATATCTTCTATGGCCACATTTTTGCTAGAAAGCGGCTGGCTTTGCCCTGCATCCGGTTTACTCGCACCAGCAGGGATTGTTCCTTGTTCAACATCTTGTTGTTTATCTAAATCTTTTTGGGCGTCAGAGGCAAGCGGAGCCATTTTCGGCGGACCGGGCGCCGAATCGGATGATTCTAATTCAGGCGTATGTATTTGGGGAGATGTGGGCATATTTATCCCACCGGAAGAGCTTTGAGCTAAAATTACCGTTTTATTAGAAGAAGGCTGAGTTTTTATGGGAGATAAATAAGCGTAGGAAGGCTTAAATAATATCAGCCCCGCCGCTAATATAAAAATTTTCAGATGAATCCAGTCCCTTTTTTCTTCTGCCATGAGAGTTATGTCCTTATTTTATTGCTTTGTATGATGCTTTGCCCTAACCAATATACGCTATTATACAACAACGTGAATTCGATATAAAACTTATTGATTTTATTAAACTGTAGGGGCGGCGGCTTGTCCTAAGCCCAAGGGAACTGCAATGCTGTTGATTTAAGAAAATTGTCTTTCTGGATGAAGCGTAAGCGCTGTGAAGAATCTACTCGCTGTTGCGGGGGGAGATTCTTCGGCCTTTGGCCTCAGAATGACAGCTATCTTAAGTCAACAACATTGCAAAAAAACAGGAGGGGACAAGCCCCCCTCAATGCCATTAAGTTAAGCTTTATACTACAATGAAAAGCTTTTTTTAGTCTGTCATTCTTAAGGCCGGAGGCCGAAGAATCTGCTTGCATATGGGGGTAGATTCTTCACTCCACTCCGTTGCGTTCAGAATGACAATTTCCTTAACTTAATAGCATTGAAGCCCCACCTCCCCTACAGGAAATTTACATCAATTAATTGATCTATAGTAACCTTTTACTCTTCTAATATCAAACTCACGTTACAATACCATAGAAGATAAGGTAAGAACTGCCCGCACTCTAATATTAAATTTCAGC
>JAJRXT010000015.1 GCA_024276125.1 bacterium | reverse complement strand
CCGTACTTATTTCACACTAATCCTAATATCACAATAAGACTTTTTTGCCTGCTTGTCAAGTAAAAAAACACTTTTTATAAAAATTATTTTCTTGCGCTCAAAAAACATTAATTCGGCGCTCTGGGGCATCCCTGACCCAAACCTGTAAATGTCGGGGTCAGGGACGAGCCCGACTACCGTGATTCTCTTATAAGCAATCTTAGCCGAACTTAATCGTCTTTATACTACATTGCATAAGCTTTTGAATCGAAAAACACTCTAATCTCTAGCCCAGATTATCCAGACGATGGCATTAACGACTAAAAATAAACTTTTGTGTAAATATAGAAAAATGAAAAAGCAAAAAAGATTACTCTAAAAACTTTACGTCTACCCAACTTACTTCACCTGCTTAATTTTTGTATGATTTTATAATCCCGTATAAATATACTAGCACAGTAATGATTAAAATACAAGGGATTTTTAACTGACTTTTTACAAACTAACACTTTTTCATGTTCCCATAATAATTTGAGAATAGGCGCAAAGTTTTTTAATGCCGTACAGAATTTTATGGCGCATTATTCATAATAACAGCAGCGCTGCCATCATTTCCAGAACAATATCTTCATAAGTAATTCAATTAATTACACTCAGCAAAACCGATTTTCTGATAATTTTTGTATTACATATATGTAACTTCCTTCACATTGACATTGATTTTTTAAAAAGGTTGTGGTAATATATCTAATATAAATAATCTAAAAAAAGAATCCTTATATTTTATTACAGATAGAATTCTATATTGGATAAATCCTGCGTTTATTGGGTTGACCTGAATGGTTCGAACCCTAGCATAGGAGAAAAGATATGGATTACTTCTTGAGATTTTTTCATCCTGACTAATAAAGTGTATTACTCAGGAAATAACCGGGACAGACCGTATATTATAAATGCGTTTAAAATCTACCCGTACATTATTATTCGGCCGCTCAAATACAAACACTTAAAAGGCGGCAGGCTCCTCCGAAACATTATATATTTAAACGCAGTTTAATTTAAGAAATCAGTATACAAACTCTACAAAGAGCATAATTATACTGTGTTTCAAACACTGTCCCTATTTAGCAGTTAGTTTTAAACAAGAGGTTGCTTGGGATTTAAAAAAACACTGAATTTCGTGCTAAAAGCTTACACAAACTCCAATTAAAGCAAACGATAAAAAAAGAATTACCGCTAATTTAAGACGGTATAACAAGATATATCGTCATGCTGAATTTAAAAACGAAAAAGCTCAAACAGAAAGCGAAGCGAATGAGAATTTAAACAAACGAATGCGGATGATGCGGTTCCATACAGATGCTCCCTGCTCATTTACCCGTGACTTTTATAAATTTGGATATTCCAGCTAACACGTTGCCCTTACATATACGAAAACACGAGCTTAAGACAACAGGCTTAGCTCAAACATCTTATTCTTCTTGCTACAGATTATTACAGAGCAGATATACACATTATACAGCGAAAACACGAGCGAATGTTACATTACATGCAGAAAAAGCCTAATTAATTATCTAGTTATAGCTAATAACAGTTATTCATGTTCCTTGCAAGTCCTAACAAACAAGTTGCAAATCCTTCGGCAAAGCCGGCTTAAATCAAGTGAACACTCTAATTGTAATTGGCGTTATCAATTGTAAAGAATGCACTAGCGGAGTCTATTTCTCTCATGTTACATATTGCTAAGCAATTACTGAAGCAGAAAACCACTACTCGTTGAAAATACTTTGGAAAATCAATATAAATACCAAAGCAGCCTCTTGTTTTCATAATTATGAATCATCACCTATTTTATAATGGTCAACCACTCCCATAATAATCGCCCTAATGGGCGCCTTATCATCACCCGCCACTTGCCGGGCTGATGAGCCTTCATTTAGGACCAGCACGGTATCCCCTGCTCCAGCGCATACCTTATCCACAGCCAACAGGGAATCATCCTTATCGCCGCCCAAAAGATCAAGCGGCTGCACCACCATTATTTTTTCTCCTTCATATATTTTATGCTTAATTGTAGCGACAATACTGCCCAAAACTTTAGCGATAAACAATTTATCCTCCTTCCCGAATAATTCGGGAGTTAATCTGACGGGATATATACCTTCTTGAAATTATAGACATTTTACGCATTTTTTGCGTAATCTCATAAAATATACCGGTTAATGATAATTACGGCCGGCGGTTTCTTCGTTTAATTCGCTTACGCCAATATCCGTACCAAACCATTTACGATAATCAGATTCGACCAAAACAGCATAGACCTTATTACTGGGCAACCCGTCTTTTTTGGCAAAATTCAACCAATAACCATTATCGTACACACTCACCCCGCCTTGAGTGGCAAACCACAGACGCTCATACTTATCCACGACTATAGCATTAATCCGGTTGTTTATCAGTCCCTCTTTTTTCGTATAATTTTTCCAAGTTTTCCCGTCAAAGCAGCTTACTCCATTGCGCGTGCCAAACCATAGTTGATTATATTTATCCATAACAATAGCGCTAACCTGATTATCAATCAGCCCGTCTTTTGTAGTATATTTAATCCAGGACTTTCCATTAAATACACTCACCCCGCCTTTGGTGCCAAACCACAACTGATTTTGTTTATCCACTAATATCGCATTTACGGAATTATTGATAAGTCCGTCATTTGTTGTATAGCTAGTCCATTTATTCCCGTCAAAGCGGCTTACCCCGCCTTCAGTGCCAAACCATAATGTATCGTTATTATACATTACTATAGCATTAACCCGATTATCCGCCAGTCCGTCTTTTTCTGTATAATTGGTCCATTTAACGCGGTCAAAAAGACTTACCCCGCCTTTAGTGCCAAACCATAAGCGTCCTTTATTATCAGATGTAATTGCATAGACCTGATTTGCGGCCAGTCCGTCTTTTTCCGTATAACTTACCCATCGGCGGTTATTATACCATACAACCCCCGTATTCAGACCAAACCATTTATGATTGTATTTATCTGCGACAATAGAATGAACATAGCTGTTACCTGATATTTTATCATTAATATAGGTCGTCCAGTCAGAGGGAGCAATATTGTCTCTCCATTGCATTTCAATGGGCGTATAGACTAAGGATATGCTTTGTTTAATGCTTTGGCCGACGGAATTAAACGCCAGTATCTGAACCTGATTTAATCCGGCTTCCAGTTTAAGCTCTTTTGCAAAACTGCCTTGGCTTACCTGTATTTGCTCTAAATTGTCATTTATTTTCACAAAAAGCTGCTTGATGTTGGGATTAATGCTGCCCTGCAACATATAAGCTGAACTATTAATAGCGCTATTTTCTACAACCTGATTTTCAACATTTAAATCAAAAGATGTATCTGCGGCTTTTTTTATACCAAACGCTACTGAGGATTTTACCCAAGATAGATTTGATGCGCTTGTTGCACCAAGGCGGTTTATTCTTTTTTTGTCTAATAAAGCCGTTTTTATTTTTTCTCTGGCATAGTTTTTTATGCGGTTATCTTCTTTTATAATCTTTTTTTCAACATTTTTAAGTCCTGGATTATTTTGAGATAATGTTTTATCTTTAAAAATGAGCGACTCATAACCGCCCGCTGCGCTTGCAGCATTAATTTGTCCGTAGGTATGTTTCGGCCTAGCTGATACGTTTTGTGAAGCAGAGAAAGCGGGGTTTTGGGATGCTGAGATGTCTGTCGGCAGATTAAGGATTTTTCTTTTAAGATAAGATGTTTTGTCTATGGGTTTTAATGCTGATGCCAATTTAATATTATTTATTGGTCTAGCATTTTTTTTGTTTTGTTGGATTATTTTTGTTCTAGCGATAGAATCCTGTTTTTTGTTTACCGATCTTTTGTTAATGGCAACCTTTTTTTTCATTATTTGGTTTTTTATGGGCATTTTTTCCGAAAAGTTTTCGCTAAAGTCTATATTTTTGTTTATCGTGAAGTTAATTTGGGATAAAGTTTTAGCTGTTTTAGTTAGTATTGGCAGCTTAGCGCTGTTTTCAGTTACTTGTTTTTTATTCTCCGTTATTGGTTTATTTGAAAGACCAAAGTCTTTTTTGATAAATTTTCTGGTTGAGTTAAAGTTTTCGGCGCTTTTATTTATCGGCGTATTCATTTGAGGCTTTATTTTTGTCTTTAATGTAGATAATTCTCGCTGCCTATTCTTTTTGCTCAAGCGGCTTAGCAGGAAGGTTTTACGTTTTAAAAAACTTGGTTTTACCGGCGCTAAGGTGTTGTGTTGTTTAAATGAAGATAATTTTTTTTCTAATGATTTAAGTACGGCAGCTTTTTTATTTATTGTTTTTTTAGGGGCAGCCGTTTTAATTTTTTTATATTGTCCTATGAGCGATTTTTTTTGAGTTCTTGTGCGCGGTTTTTGGGCGATTCGTACTTGTTTTTTTACATCTTTTTTTAATATGGGCGGCTTTTTAGTTTTACTTAATGAAATTAGATTCATAACCGGAACATGTTGATAAAGTATTGTCGAAAGGCTGTTTAGGTGTGTTTGGTATAATGCGCTTAAAATTATCAACAAGATTAAGTTACAAAGCGCAGAGCACAATAAAAAGATAATCTTCCTTAAGATACTTTTTCGATTATTTTTTTTCATGCTTTTTCGTCGGTTCCGTAATATCGTATTAGCCCCTTGGCTTATAATGGTTTAAAATACCCAGCTATTTATTAATATAAGATGAATACCCCTTTGTCCCCAAAGAGTTTTAGCGGAGATTATAATCAGCCAAAACATTATATTGTTCACCGCAAGGTTTGATAATACTTTAATTCAACGATCTTTACAAGCAATGAGTACACATTTTGCAACAACGAGCGTCATTTACGTTTCAAACAATAATTTGGCTTGACTTAGCGGAACTTTTTATCTATAGTTTTTATAGGTTGTAACATGCACTTTTAAATACCGCTTAATTAATGTGAGAACAATGTCGAACAAAGATTCTTATAACAATGAGTTATTAATTCCCAAGTATCGCGAGTCAATTAGTCAAAATGTAAAGGAACTAATCAAGGTTCTAAGAACTCGGGATGAGTTAACCCAAACCGAGTTAGCTCAACGAGTACAAATTAATCGGTCTTTAATCTGTCAATATGAATCCGGCGACAGACATCCTTCAATGGAATCTATTATCAAATTAGCCCTTTTTGCGGGTAAGTCGGTAGACTCTATTATAGGTTTGACAGAGCCTAAATACAAGCTGGACAAAGGAGAAGAAAAAGTAATAAACACATTGCGTAAAATGCCGAAAGGCTTTGAGTTAACTGTCAAGAAACAACGCAGCGGTAATTTAGGAACAGAAGATGCCTTAATCTCAGTAAAGCAAGAGGTTTTGCTTTAGGGGTTGTTTTCTTCGTCTTTTTTTGTATTTAGGAACTGTCACAAAAGATATTGATAGTATAGGGAATCTCCTTTTTGTCTTTTGTAGACGCCGACCTTTAGGTCGACTTGTCAGACGTACAAAAATAAACCTTAAGACCGCCGTAAGCGATAGCCGACCTAAAGGTCGGCGTCTACAAGATTCCACGCCAAAGGTTAGATAAGTTCTACAGGTTTTATGCGCAAGCGGTTTTTTCCTTTTGCCTGATTTTCTTTATAATACTAATGATTTGGGAATTGACCTTGGTTATAGCTATGCCTGATTAAAAAAATTATTGGGTTAACCACTTCCATTTATTCTATCAAAAACATCTTGTTATGTATAATTATTTTGGATTAGTTCCTCATGTGCAGATGGCTTATTATCTGGAACGCGCATCTATTAAATTTGACAATCTGTTTGGTATTTTTTCTTCCATTATTATATTTTTATTTGTAGTCTGTATGATTTGTTACTTTGCCTTGTGGCTGGTTATTCCCTTAATTGAGTTTAGGAAAAAGACTTTGTTAAATAAAATATATGAGCAACTAAATGAAACTCAGGAAATATTGTACTCTATTCAGGAGAGTTTAATTAATTCAACATCTTCTAGGGCAGATAATCCCCCGATTGAACCGGAATTTTGCTCAAAAGAAGATTTTTTTGACAGAAAATAATATGTGATACGAGAGGTACAATCTTCATGTATACTTTTGTCCGCTTGGGTGTTTTAAAAAACATAAACCTCAAATTGATATTGCCCTTGGGCTTATTTTTATTGGTTTACGGCTGTAGCGATATAATTATAAAGGACACAGAAACTATCGGCAGGTATCAATTGGGAGAACAGTCCATAAGCATAACCACTGACCCAACCAATAGTAAGATTACTCTGGAATCTATGGGCAGCCGCAAGGTGTGGCATGCTATCTCGCCGACTGAGTTTGCCTACACTCCAAGACCGGGGATGCCTTCTGTTGTAACAGTAGCTAAAGACGGTTATCAAACAAAAAAGATACGAGTAGAACCCGGGATGAAAAACCTGCACGTAGTATTAGAGAAGGTTTCCAGTTTTAATTTTAATTTTGGCGGAATGCCCGGCCGAGGAATGGGCTCCGGCAGGGGAGGGCCTAATATAAAAGATATTCCGGGGATATCGTCTCCTGCACCCGGTACTACTGAAGAAGGATTAAATAAGCAGCCTAAAACTGAATAATTAATCATGCTGGTCTTTTGTAAAAGTCCCCCTAAAATGTCCAGCCTGCATCTGTTTTTTTATCAGGAAAAACAACATATCATACACATAGATTCCTACAGCAGACAAACAATAATACATGGTATCGTAAGCTATACTTGAGACAAAAGATACCAAGAACAATAATTGTACATGCCTTGTACATCCAAACATTCTGCCCATGTCATTTTCTTGAAAAACATGTCCTAATCTGCCTTCTAATAATTTAAGGTTGGCACAACACCAAAAAGATTGACAAATAAAAGTTAGGCTGGAACAAAAAAGTTAGCATTTTAGCTAGACTCGCCTAGATTATTGTGATAGATTATAAAAGCTTTTTATTAAATTTGATTTGTCAGAGCAAACAAATCACTTGCAGTAAAGCAATTATTACAAGGCAGTTATCGTCTATGACTTTAACTAAAAAAACTTTTCGCTAACGACAACATATTATTCAACCAAGCTATTTGAAATTGAGATAGGATATCTGTGATATGGAAAAGGCAGTAACTGCTAAAAACTTACTTAGATTTTTTTTCTTTTGTTGTCTGGTCGCCTCATTAGTAACGGTAAAAACCGCTTATTCCTACGAGGTAAAACTTGATTATTATGCGGAAAGAACATTGGATACTGTTACGCCGAAAGGTATATATTCTCAGGTAATAGTCTTTCTTAATGCACCGAAGTCTCTGATAAATAAAATCAGTTATGTCAATTATCAACTTCAAGAACCATTCTCCAGAAAATCAATTGTCTGTCGTTCCAAGCAGCACAATTTTCAACTAGTAGTAAATACGCTAACCCATTTTTACATTACAGCTCAAGTTCATTTTAGTGACGGTAAAAATTTAACATTAACTAAATACCTGATTTTAAAGGTAAAGAAAACACCTAAAGAGCCTGCTCATGATGTATCATTAAGTCATGAGGTCTTGAATGTATCTTCCGGTACGAGAAGAAATAAAAAAGAAAAATACTCTGTTTCATTACTTTTGGAAGGTTCTGCAAATGAGCTGGCTCAAGTAAAGAAAGTGGAATACTATCTTCCAGAATCATTTTCTAAAGCTCCTATTACCTTACATGCTCCATCTTCTGACAACTTTCAACTCAAGCTTGAAATAGAACAAGAATCTTCCATACAAGCCTATATTTATTTTAAAGACGGCGCTGTAATGCATCTGGTTCGCTTTATCTATTTTAAATATTATTAGTCTATTTATTAAATAAACGCTATAATATAAGAATAAAGCCACAACATACAAAAGTGACTAAACGATTAACTTAGCTTATCGGGGTAAAATAGCTATGAAAAAAGGTGTCTACATTTTACCTAATTCAATCACCCTGGGAAATCTGTTCTGCGGTTTTTACGCTATTATTTCCATATTAAAAGGGGCTTATCCCAATGCGGCTATCGCTATGTTGATTGCCGGAATACTGGATGGGATGGATGGTTGGGTAGCCAGAATGACTCATTCCACCAGCAGATTCGGCATTGAATTCGATTCCTTGGCCGATGTGATTTCTTTCGGTATTGCACCTGCCTTGTTGGTTTATACTTGGGCGCTTTCTCCCTTGGGACGTTTTGGCTGGGCTGCGGCTTTTTTATTTGCCGCCTGCGGAACATTACGTTTAGCCAGATATAATGTACAATTTAATAATTCAGAAAGTAAACATTTTACCGGTCTGCCAATTCCGGGGGCTGCGGGAATGATTGCCTCTTTGGTTATTGTATGCAGCCATTTTAATGTAACCATACCTAGTCCTACTTTGATCCTATTACTCACTTATATGCTGGCATTTTTAATGGTGAGTAACCTTAAATACCGCAGTATCAAAGAAGTACATCTAAAAAAACCCCGTCCTTTTAGTATGCTGGTTGCAGCGGCTTTGCTTTTGTTTTTGCTGGCATCTGAACCGCAGGTTATTCTCTTTAGTTTATTTTGTATATATGTTTTATCCGGTATAATAGAATATGTTTTTATCCAACATGGATTCGCCCTGTTACATAAACACAGCAAAAGTAAGCGGATAAAAGAATCAAAATTGATGGACTCATAAAAAATCAAAAAAATACATGTGCCTATCATTCCCGTAAAAACGGTTATTCAGTTTTTTAAAATTAGTAACTATTAATGATAGACTCCTGTTTTCGCTCAAAATAACGACTTTTTAAGAAACAAACTAGTTTAAAAACAAACAATATACGAATTTTAATGGGCGGATTAAATATATCCGCCTTTTTACATAATTGACTAGATTTAGCCGGTACATCTCATCCCCTATTTTTTTATCAACAAACCCCAAAAAAAAACTCTAATGCAAAATCTTAGAAAAAATAAAATAATAATCTTCATTGTTATTAATATCTGTTTTATACTTTTTTTGGAACTTTTTTCAAAAATAATTTTATCTAATTTTTTTATTCCTCAATACACTTATGCCCCTGAATATGTTGATTTTAATACTTTTCAAAAAATAATAGGTCCTTTTGAACCGCACCAAAAAGTAAGACTAAAGTTCCATATCCCCTATAATGTAAACACAAATTCTATGGGACTAAGAGGGGCAAGGGATATTTCTATTAACAAACCTCCAAATACATACCGAATTTTATGCTTAGGGGATTCTGTAACATTTGGCTTTGGAATAAACGATGAAAAACAAATTTTTGGCTCTGTGTTGGAAAAGGAGCTGAATTCATTAGAACTTAAGAAAAAAGTTGAGGTAATTAATGGCGGTATTGGCGGTACGACTATATCCGATCAGTATACTTTTTTACAAAAAAATGCTTGAGGATTAATCCAGATTTGGTAATCTTAACTTATTGCGGCAACAATGAAATTGAAGATATGTCTCACACAAGTGCATACGAAGAAATTGAAACCTATATTAACAGAAAAAAAGGGATTATTGCTTTTTTAAGTAAAACTAATACATTTAAATTAATGGCTAATGCTTATAAATTAGCAGTGGTTTTAGGCAAAGCTCTGCGTAGAAGAATGGCAACAGGATTTCGCGCCAACAATAGCCTCTCATCTCAAGCGCCTGCGAATCCAAGCGAGCAAAGACAAAAAAATTTGTTGGCTAAGTACAAAGAATATCTTATAAAAATGAGAACAATAACAAAAGAAAATGACATTGAATTTGTTCTGGCTTTACTTCCAAGCACCTTGCGCCCTAATGACCGAAAATCATTAGTTAGTTTAAAACAATATACCAAAGAACAAAATATACATATGGTGGATTATTCACCTATTTTTAATAATCCAAAAAACCAAAAAGAAAAGCCGAGTTTCCTTCCCATAGACTCACATCCTTCGCCATATGGACACAAAATGATGGCTTTATCTTTAAAAAATCTTTTAATAAACAAAAAAATAGTAGAATAAATCATGCAACAGACAAATCCACAAATTATAATTTTTGATACTACATTAAGAGACGGGGAGCAGTCTCCCGGGGCAAGCCTTAATATACATGAAAAGGTACAAATCGCTCACCAATTGGCCAAACTAAAGGTAGATATAATTGAGGCGGGTTTTCCGGTGGCATCAGATGGAGATTTTCAGGCAGTAACGGCTGTGGCTAAAGAAATATCAGATTGTGCAGTAGCGGCGCTTGCACGGGCTACTTATGGGGATATAGATTGCGCCTGGGATGCGGTAAAACATGCTAAAAACCCCCGCATACATACTTTTATCGCTACATCAGATATTCACCTTAAATATAAGCTGAAGCGAAGCAAAGAAGATGTGCTAAAAGCGGCGGTAGCTGCGGTTAAGCGAGCTAAGGGCTATACCCCAAATGTTGAGTTTTCCGCCGAAGACGCCACGCGATCTAACCGAGATTTTCTGTGTCGTATAGTGGAGGCGGTAATAGACGCCGGCGCTACAACGGTTAATATTCCAGATACGGTAGGTTATATAATTCCGGCTGAATATGCTGATTTAATCAGCGAATTAATCAACAGAGTCCCCAATATTGATAAGACTGTTTTAAGCGTGCATTGTCACAATGATTTAGGTCTGGCGGTGGCTAATTCTCTGGCGGCGGCTTGCGCCGGAGTACGCCAGATTGAATGCACCATAAACGGGTTAGGCGAGCGCGCCGGTAATGCGTCTTTGGAAGAAATAGCCATGAGCATTAAAACCAGAAGCGATTTTTTGGGACTCTCCTCCAAGATTAACACGCAACAAATATATAAAACCAGCCGCATGGTAAGTAACTTAACCGGTATGATGGTGCAGCGCAATAAGGCCATTGTGGGAGAAAATGCCTTTGCCCATGAATCAGGTATTCATCAGGATGGATTCTTAAAAGAGAAGACCACCTATGAGATTATGACTCCAGAGTCTATCGGCCTTGCTAAAAGCCTGCTTGTTTTGGGTAAGCATTCTGGAAGGCATGCTTTTCGTGACAGGCTGCAAAATTTGGGTTATGAGCTGGATGATGATGAAATAAACAAGGCGTTTAAACTCTTTAAGGAATTAGCGGATAAAAAAAAGGATATCTTTGACGAGGATTTGATGACGCTTATTGACGATGAGGTCTTAATCGTTCCGCAGACATTTATTTTGCAAAACTGGCATATAAGCGGCGGGAGCGATAAGGTGCCTCAGGCAATTATAAAATTATTATATAATGGTAAATTAATCCATGATGCAGCATCAGGCGACGGCCCGGTAGATGCGGTGTTTAAAACTATCGACCGGCTGACTAGAATCCCGGGGAAACTACTTAATTATTCCGTACGCTCTATCACTCGCGGTAAAGATGCAATCGGCGAAGTCAGGGTAAAAATTGGCCTACAGGACGGACGAACCGTATTTGGTAAAGGAGCGTCTACCGATATTATAGAAGCCGGCGCTAAAGCATACCTGCATGCTATAAATCGAGCTATCCATGAAAAAGAACGGGGGTAGTATCCGCCTTGAACACTCATGACTACCAAATAGCCCAAAAGTTAAAACAAGAATTGGCCAACGTGGTTAAGCTGGTTGATTTTAGGGTGTTTGGCTCAAGAGCAAGCGGTAAGGCGGATGAATATTCGGATATGGATGTTTTCTTAGATGTGGAGTCACTTGATAAAGCATTGGAAAATAAAATCTATGATATAGTATGGGCTGTATGCTTTGAACATTTTATGGTAATATCCGCCTTAATTTTTACAAGATACGAGATTGAAAAATCCCCATTAAGGGCATCGCCTATTGTAAAAAATATTATGGAGTACGGGGTTAGCATATGACGGACCAACAAGCCCTTTTTACTTACTTGGAATAATCTATTTTTTTTATATCGTTTGTTCAAACAATACAAACCACTAACCTTAAAATAAGATAAATGAATATGACAATTACAGAAAAAATATTAGCGGCGCATGCCGGAAAACAAAGTGTATCCCCGGGGGAATTTATTGAAGCCAGCATAGATTTGGCCTTGGGTAATGATATTACAGCGCCACTTGCCATTGATGCCTTTGAAAAATTGGGAATAGCCGAGGTATTCGATCGAAAGCGGCTGGTTTTGGTGCCGGATCACTATGCTCCCAATAAGGATATTCTATCTGCCGGACAGTGTAAAGTCCTGCGGGATTTTGCCCGTAAATATAATATAGAAAACTACTTTGAAGTAGGCCGCATGGGTGTTGAACATGCCCTATTACCCGAACAAGGATTGGCGCTGCCGGGTGATCTGATAATAGGCGCGGACTCGCATACTTGTACCTATGGAGCGCTGGGCGCTTTTTCCACCGGCGTCGGCAGTACGGATTTGGCCTGCGTTATGATAAGCGGTAAGCTCTGGTTTAAGGTGCCAGAGAGCTTGAAGTTTATCTGTAATGGAAAATTATCCAAATGGGTAACCGGTAAGGATATTATATTATACATTATCGGTCAAATCGGAGTAGACGGCGCCAGATATCAGGCTATGGAATTTACCGGCGAAGCTATTGCCAGCCTGTCCATGCAAGAACGGCTTACTATATGTAATATGGCGATTGAAGCCGGCGGTAAAAACGGAATTATAGCGCCGGATGATATAACCGAGCAATATGTATTATCGCGCGCCAAGCGGCCTTATAAATTTTATGAAAGCGACCCGGATGCCTAATACGCCAAAACCTATGAGTACGATCTATCGGAAATAGAGCCGCAGGTGGCCTGCCCACCGCTGCCTTCCGGCGCAAAACCGGTGAGTGAGTTATCCGATATAACAATCGATCAGGTGGTAATCGGATCATGCACCAATGGGCGTATAAATGATCTGAGAACAGCGGCACAGGTTATAAAAGGGCGCAAGGCGCATCCAAATGTACGCTTAATTGTTATTCCGGCAACGCAAGCTGTATATAAACAAGCCCTGAACGAAGGATTGTTGGAAATATTTATTGACGCCGAAGCGGTGGTCAGCACCCCGACTTGCGGGCCTTGCTTGGGCGGTTATATGGGAATACTGGCCGAAGGCGAGCGTTGTTTGGCTACTACTAACCGCAACTTTGTAGGCCGTATGGGCGATCTAAAAAGCGAAGTCTACCTGTGTAACCCTGCCGTGGCCGCCGCATCGGCTGTGACCGGTAATATTGTAAGTCCTGAGACATTATAGGGGAGTTAGTAAAGATGTCTTACAAAGTGAGTGTGGTAATTGAAAGGGATAAAAAAGGATATGTTTTATGTTTGTCATTCTGAACGAAACGAAGCGGAGTGAAGAATCTACACACATATGCGAGTGAGAATCTTCGGCCTACGGCCTCAGAATGACAGCCAATTTCAATTTCCCCATGGAGTACCCTATGCTAGCCAATAAGCGCATGCAAAAATTTATCCTATGGTTGGTAGAGCGTATTAAAAAAGAATATCAACCGGAAAAGATTATTCTGTACGGCTCTTACGCCTATGGTACGCCGGATGCCGACAGTGATATTGATCTTTTGATTATAAAGGATACAAATGAGCGGGTAATCCAGCGGATGGTAACGGTTAGGGATATTGTAGATATCCGCGATCCGGCGCATCCGGCCTTTTCGCCTGTAGTGGTAACGCCTGCGGAATTAAAAGAACGCTTAGCCGGCGGGGATCAATTCTTAACAAAAGCGCTTTCTCAGGGCGAGGTACTGTATGCCGCCTAGAGAATCATTCTACCCGGGCGATTGGCTTATTAAAGCCGCTAAAGATTTAAAACGTGTAGGGATCCTGCTTGCCGCTGATGATTTTGAGGGCGCCAGCTTTCACTTACAGCAGGGTATAGAAAAATACCTAAAAGCATATTTGTTATCTAAGGGCTGGCGCTTGCGGCGGATACACGATCTTGTAAAATTACTTAATCAAGCGGTACATCATGCCCCGCATCTGGAGCAATTCCGTCCGCTGTGCAAAGAGGTCAGCAGTTATTATGTACTTGACCGCTATCCGTTCTTCGGCGTAAGCGGTCCGACTTATAGGGAAATTAAACACGCTTTGGATAAAGCAAAAGCGCTAAAATATAAAATTGAAGCTGAACTTGCGGGGTAATGTGGGGGATGTAGGGTAGAACAAGGGCTATGCCCGGTTCCACCATACCTGACAGCAAGCAATTGCGGTGGATTTGGGGTGGCTTATCGGCTATTAATACTCTTGTAAATATGTTAATAATACCCCTTAATCCACCCTACGGCTTAAGAACATTCTGTACTTAAAAAGTACCTTTTTTAGCTGTCATTCTGAGGACGAAGAATCTCCCCCCGCAACAGCGAGTAGATTCTTCACGGAGTTTATCTTCGAGCAAAGTGAAGGGCTTTGCTTCGTTCAGAATGACAGCTATCTTAAGTCAACCGCATTGAGAAGAATACAAAACCGAAGAAAACGCCAGAGGAGCAGGAAGTTGAAGCCTTTATTTACCAAACGGGATTATTTATCAGATTAGGCGTTAAGTCTTTCGCTTAGTTCCAATATGTTATGAGGTAAACCAAAAATGAAAGTACAGGATTTATCAATTGAAGAATTAAAAAATATAGTGGGCGAAGCTGTAGAGGAACGCTTGCGGAACATTTTAAATGATCCGGACTGGGGACTTCAATTAAAAGATGAGCTTAAAAATAGATTAAAATGTTCCTTGGAAGAGACCAAAAAAGGCGCTCCTGGAATCCCCTTAAATGAAGCAGCCGAAAGACTTGGTCTATAATCTCATGAAATACAGCGTAGAATTAAGGCCAAAAGCATTAGAGGATTTAGCTGGTTTGGAGAAAATGGTTGCAAGACGTATCCTAAAAAAGATAGCATGGCTGGGAGATAACTTTGAAAACATTACTCCCAAAACTCTAAGCGGAAATTTGAAAGGCTTATTTAAGTTTAGGGTTGGAACCTATAGAGTTCTTTATTCAATTAACCAGATAAAAAAGCTTATTAGTGTTCATTTTATTGGACACAGGAAAGAAATTTATAAACAAAAACAATAAGGAATCAACATGAACATAAGCGGAGCAGCCCATAAATATGGAGATGATATAAATACGGATGAGATTATACCGGCGCGTTTTTTAAATACTATAGATAAGGATATATTAGGCAGTCATTGTATGTCCGGTTTGGATGAGGAGTTTCCAAGCAATGCAGCCCCGGGTGATATTCTGGTGGCCGGAAAGAATTTCGGCTGCGGCTCATCCCGCGAACATGCCCCTATCAGCATATTAGGCGCAAAGGTAAGCGCGGTAGTCGCCAAATCATTTGCGCGTATATTTTTCCGCAATTCTATAAACATCGGTCTGCCTATTATTGAATCACCTGATGCGGCAGAAAAAATAAAAGCCGGCGATAAGCTGGAAATTAACGTAACCCAAGGGATAATAAAAAATCTGACGACTAATGAGACCTATAACATTCAACCCCTACCAGATTTCATGCAGAAAATCATCGCCTGCGGCGGATTGCTTAATTATGTAACCAAAAGCCTGTAAGTTTTGAAATCAATATGAAATCAATAAACGGTAATGACAGGCATGAATTTTTCCTTTATAATAGTAATCAACTAAATAATAGCCAACATAATTTTTTTTGTCAAGTTAATCACAGATTAATCAAATAAGGAGGTTTTTGTGTATAAAATAGCAGTATTACCCGGTGATGGTATTGGGCCTGAAGTAACCCGCGAGGGTTTAAAGGTATTAAAAAAGCCGCGGAGATTACCGGTTTTGAATATGAAACCAAAGAGTATGATTTTGGCGGCGAGCGTTATCTTAATACAGGTGATATTTTACCGGAATCGGCATTAAGCGAATTCAAGGATTTTGATGCAATCTACCTTCGGGCAATCGGTCATCCAGACGTAGCGCCCGGTATTTTAGAACGCGGTATTCTGCTTAAAATTCGCTTTGGGCTGGACCAGTATATAAACCTGCGTCCTATAAAATTATATCCCGGAGTATGGACGCCGATTAAGGATAAAGGCCCCAAAGAGATCGACTTTGTAGTGGTACGCGAGAATACAGAGGGAATGTATGCCGGTTTAGGCGGAAATTTTAAGGTGGGCACACCCGATGAGGTGGCTATACAAGAGATGGTTTGTACCCGCAAAGGAGTGGAACGCTGCATTCGCTATGCCTTTGAATTAACTAAGACCAGAAATAAAAACAACACCCTGCATCTAGTGGATAAGGCTAATGTGCTGGTGCATGCTTTCGGCCTATGGCGGCGCGCCTTTGCCGAGGTAGCTAAAGAATACTCCAATATTTCCGCAGAATACGCCTTTGTGGATGCCACCTGTATGTGGATGGTGAAAAACCCGGAATGGTTTGATGTGATTGTAGTAGAAAATATGTTCGGGGATATAATTACCGATTTGGGCGCTATGATACAAGGCGGTATGGGAGTTGCCGCTTCGGGTAATATCAACCCTGAAGGCGTCTCCATGTTTGAGCCGATTCACGGTTCTGCGCCAAAGTATACGGGTATGAATATAATTAACCCATTGGCGGCGATTTGCGCAACGCAAATGATGCTTGATCATCTTGGCGAAAAGACGGCTGCCGCTTTGGTAGAAAAGGCTATCGCCGGCGCTCTGGGCAGCGGTAAGATGAAGGATTTATCTCCTAGAAGCGGCCTTAAGACCGATGAGATTGGCGATATGGTAGCGGGGTTTATAAATTAGTATGGATAGCAATACTATTCAACAGATTATTATCGCCGCGCCGCCTATTTTACTGTCGATTACAGTACATGAATATTCTCATGGCGCGGTAGCTAACAAATTGGGCGACCCTACGGCAAAAGATGCGGGGCGGCTTACGCTTAATCCCTTAAAGCATTTGGATTTGGTAGGTACGCTAGTATTTTTTATTACGCGCATGATCGGCTGGGCAAAACCGGTGCCGGTAAATCCGTATAATTTAGGTAATCCTAAACGCGACATGATGTGGGTATCATTAGCCGGCCCCACTTCTAATTTATTCTTGGCGCTGGTAAGCGCGCTTATCTATCACCTTATAAAAAGTATGGGGATTGCCGGCTTGATACCAATTAAGATCCTCATGCCTATATTTATTATGGTGCAGATTAGCGTAACTATTAATATCGCGCTGGCTATTTTTAATCTGATACCGATTCCTCCGTTGGACGGTAGTAAAATACTAATGGGAATGCTATCCCACGAGCAGGCGGCGGCTTACGCCAAAATAGAACCGTATGGTTTTATTATTTTGTTGGCGCTTATTATGACTAATGTATTTGAGATTGTTTTTTTTCCAATTATTAACTTATTTATAAAACTATTATTAGGGACTCTATAATGCGGGTATTGTCAGGTATTCAACCTTCGGGAAAACTGCATTTGGGTAATTATTTCGGCGCTATGCGCCAGCATATAAAATTGCAGAATGAACATAATGCGATATATTTTATTGCCGATTATCATGCCTTAACTAGTATTCGTGATAAAAATGCGCTTAAGCGGCATGTATTAGACGTTGCGCTGGATTATCTGGCGCTGGGGCTTAATCCTGATAAAACTATTTTTTTTAAGCAGTCCGATGTGCCGCAGGTAACAGAGCTTGCCTGGATTCTATCTACTATCACCCCGATGGGGCTGCTGGAGCGTTGTCATTCGTATAAGGATAAAATTGCCCGCGGCTTATTGCCTTGTCATGGGATTTTTGCTTATCCGGTGTTAATGGCGGCCGATATTTTGATCTATCAATCTGAGCTGGTACCGGTTGGTAAGGATCAAAAGCAACATATTGAAGTAACCCGCGATATAGCTATAAAATTTAACAATATATACGGTAAGGCGTTTAAGATTCCCGATGAATTCACAGTTGCAGGATGCGAGGTTGTGCCCGGTGTCGACGGGCAGAAAATGAGTAAAAGCTATAATAATACAATAGGTATGTTTGAAGCGGAAAAAATTATTAAAAAAAAGGTAATGGGGATTATAACTGATTCTAAAGCCGTAGAAGAGGCTAAAGACCCGCAGCAAAGCCATTTATTTGCCCTGTATGCTCTTTTTGCTGATAAGCAGGAAAAAAGCGATATGGCGCAAAAATTTAGAGCGGGAGGATTGGGTTACGGGCAGGTAAAAAAGGAATTATTCCAAAAGATAATGGAATATTTTGCCCCCTATCGCACAAAAAGGCAGGAACTGGAAAATAATCTGGATTATGCCGAACAGGTACTAGCGGATGGAGCAAAAAGAGCGCAGGAGATTGCGCAGGCTAGTATGTATAAGGTAAAACAGGCTGTTGGTATTATGTAGGGTGGAACAAGCCGGAGGCGGTTCCACCAAATGTTCTGTCATTCTGAGGCCAAAGGCCGAAGAATCTGCCCGCATATGGAAGTAGGGGCGGGTTTGAAACCCGCCCCTACAAGATAACAAAATCAAGAACTTTTATGTCGAACTCACGTTAAATACTGTTTTATTGATACAAATATCTGGTTGTATGCCTTTTTAGAAACTCAAGATTATGAAAAATCTATAACTGCCAAGTCCGTTATTAAAAGAAAAGAAATAACCATTAGTACACAAATAATTAACGAGATTTGTGTTAATCTCATAAAAAAAGTACGGTTTCCAGAAAAGCAGATACAAGAACTAATCGCATCCTTTTACCAGAAATACCCTGTGATAGAGCTAAACAAGAACATCTTATTGAAGGCATCCGAATTACGCAAACAAAATAGATTTTCCTTTTGGGACAGTATTATTACAGCCAGTGCATTGTATTCAAATGCTGGTATTCTTTATTCTAAAGATATGCAGAATGGTTTAATCGTAGAAAATAAACTTAAAATAGTGAATCCATTTAAGATAATCGATGTTTCGGCTTGTTCTTAAGCCGAAACCCATTACGGGCGCCTTATAACAGTTTGGCTTGAGGACAAACCAAACATAAAAGAGGCTCAATATTGGTTAATATTAACAAATGAATAATACAACCTTATTAAAACAAAAAATAGCAGCTTATATTGACGAATTGTCCCCCGCCTTATCTAAGCTGAGCAGGGCTATTCACGAAGAGCCGGAGCTTGCCTTTGAGGAAATTAAAGCCAGCAGGCTTTTGTGTGATTTTTTAAGCGGATATGGTTTTTCCTGTCAATTGGGAATAGCTAATCTGCCTACCGCTTTTATAGCTGCCTATCCACCGGATAAAACCAGCAGGCCAACTATAGCTTTTTTAGCTGAATATGACGCCCTGCCCAAAATAGGGCATGCCTGCGGCCATAATCTTATAGCGGCTGCCGGCATTGCCGCCGCAATCGGTCTGTCCAAGTTTTTTGATGAGAGTTGGGGACGCATATTAGTAATAGGAACGCCGGCAGAGGAAGGCGGCGGGGGCAAGATCAAGCTGGTTGATGCCGGTATATTTAATGATTTAGATGCGGCGCTGATGTTTCATCCTGATTCTGCCACGCAGATTGTAAAGCAATCGCTTGCTATGGTAAGCCTAACCGCTTGTTTTTATGGTAAGCCTGCTCATGCGGCGGCGGCCCCATATGAGGGTAGGAATGCGCTTGACGGGGTAATTTTAGGCTTTAATAATATTTCAGCCTTGCGCCAGCAGATACGCTCTAGCGCCCGTATTCACGGTATTATCACCCACGGCGGCGATACGCCGAATATCATACCGGAATTTGCAGCGGCTAAATTTATGGTTCGCTCTTTGGATGCTGTTTATTTGGAAGAATTGGTGCAGCGAGTAGAAAATTGCCTGAAAGCAGCGGCGCTAGCTAGCGGTACGCATCTTGAATTAAAGCGCTCTTTACTAACCTATGCGCCTTTTAAGCCGGATTACAGACTTGCTCAATTATACAGGAATAATCTGGAAAGTTTGGGAGTCGCCGAAGATACGGCTTCGGAATTAGAGAATATCGGTTCAAGCGATATAGGTAATGTCAGTCAAATTATACCCACGCTGCATGCGGCGGTTGCTGTCTGTAGCGCTGATTTATCAATCAATACATCCGAATTCGCCGAAGCCGCCGGCTCGCAGGAGGCGCAGATGCGTATGCTTTGCGCTGCCAAAGCGCTGGCATTTACCGGACTTGATTTATTCATTCGGAAATAGCGCGGCCTATCTGAGAGCCGATTAACCCCAAAAAATCCTGCTCCCATGAATTAAAATAAGCGATTTCTTTGCTGTTAGCATACATTAGGCCGATTATTTCATTATTTGCGATTAAAGGAATACAGATTATCTCCTTTATTCCCTGTGATAAAAACAGGGCTTTGGTCTGCGGGTTTATTTTTTTGTCTCTGTCAGCACAGCCGTCATTGTTTTTTTGTTTTCTACTACAGAGGCGGAAAGAGGATTATCCTTTAAATCTATTTCCCTTATGTAATTAATTACATCATTATTTAATCCGATTTCTTTTTTTAAATACAGCTTATTTTTTTGGCTGTCCAATGAATAAATACCAATTTGATTTAACCCCATAAATTCTTTTACCTCGCATAAGATTTCATGCAGCATATCATCTTGATTATGGGTTTTGTTTATTATTTGGGCTATATCTTTAAACAGGCAGACACCTCTTGTTTTTTGGGAGACTTCTTTTTGTAATTTCTTTTTTTCACTGACATCCCGCATAAAAATCATTGAGCATGATTGATTTTCATAGGTTGTTACAGCGGATTTTATTTCAAGATAGACTTTATGACCGTTTTTATGCAGTATAGCAATTTCAATGGACAGCGGTTCTTGCAGTCCTGTTTTGCTCTTTTTATAAAGTTCGACAGCTAAAGGCAGCGATTCGGCAGCTACATATTTTTCTAGATCAATATTTTTAAACAGGGTTTCTTTAGAGTAACCGGTAATTTTGTAAGCCGCTTCATTAGCAAGTATAACTTGAGGATGGTTTTCCTTGTAACTTACCAGCAGGATACCCTCTCCGGCTTGACTTGCTGTTTCCATTAATTTATAAAATAGCGTCTCAGCTTGCTTACATTTTTTCTGCTGCCTATCGCGTTGTAATCTGGCATCTAATATCGGCGCTATAAAATTTGCGATAGTCTTTAGTCGCCTGCTATTTTTACGAGTGTAATTTTCAGCTTTATTGGCAACAAGCAAAAGGCCGATGGTTTTATTTCTATGTACAATAGGTACAGCCATAGCTTTATTTATAGGAACATGTCCTTTGGGTACTTTTCTTTTTTTATTTGAGAAAAGCGTTTTTTTACTGATTAAGGCGTCTCCCCAAATCCCAGTCCATGCCTTGCGGGAAAATATATTGGTTTTATCATTTACTTGACATTTATTCCAGATGTCTTCGCTAAATGATGCACATACCAAATTTTCAGCTTCATCTATATATCCAAAAACCCCATACTTGCTGTGCATTACTTCCAATATTATTTTTAACACCTCGGCATACATCTTCTCATCTTCCACCATCAGAAATACGTCGCATATTCTGTTTCTAATATCAAGTTCGGATTTTGATTATTCCAGCGCTTTTTGTTGCAGCTCGCGTTCTGTTATATCAAATAAAATCCCCTCAACACCGATTAAATTCCCGAATGTATCCAAATTGGGCACAGAGTGATTGAAAAAATAGTGACGTTTATCTTGAGGTTGATTTATTATTCGTAAGTTTAATTTTGATTCCGTTTTATGCTTAATTTGTTTTTTAAAATTGTCACGAAAAAGTTTTCTGTCTTCCGGCAAAATATATTCTATAAATTGATTAATATCTTTTATTTCATCA
Source organism: bacterium (assembly GCA_024276125.1). Taxonomy (GTDB): domain Bacteria; phylum SZUA-182; class SZUA-182; order SZUA-191; family JAJRXT01; genus JAJRXT01. Next base: position 53,646 of record JAJRXT010000015.1, on the reverse strand, counting down.
TGACAGATTCCCAAAATATTTTTAATGGAAGGACTTATATAATTGAACGTCCCTCTAGGAGAAAGACTGTATACAATTTCACTGATATTTTCGGTAAGGTGTGTATATCTGGATTTATAATATTTAACCAACAAATCGAATTGAGGACTAAAAAGCTCTAAAATTCTTAGGAAGTATTTGTCTATTTCCTGAAGCAGAACCAGCAGCCAAGCATTTCGTTGTATTTGTGTTTCCGCAGGTTGTTGTTTAATCTCTTGTATAAGTATTTTTTTTAGTTTCAAATGAATATTAAATATCTGGTCTAAACTAAAATCAGAAAAAAAACCGTTTCTTAGGTTTCTATTTAAATAAGTTACTGATTTAGGGTTAAATTCAATAAGATTATTTAAAATAATAGAAAAATATTTAGATAGAAACTTGCGGCATTCTTCTTCATTTGCGATTTCACAAAAACTACAAATACCATTGAACCAAAGCTCAATTATTTTTTTATTCTCTTTTTCAAACCTGTCATTATAGTTCATTTACCTTGTTGTATTCCCTGTTCAAGTTTGTACATCTATCAATATTTAATCATCATTTGTACCATTATACAACATAACCATACTATAAAAGTTCTGGTTAACAACCAGATATATTTTATCTGTAATAACAACATTGTCAACCCGCTTTATTCCCAAGTCGTAAATTATTTTACAACAAAGAACGCTAACTTATTATTTTAGCATACAACGATTGTGTCATTATAGTAAAGAGTAATTTTATTTGCTCTTGTTATGCAAAAAAACAACAAGAACGCTTAACCCGTTAACCCAAACTTTTCAGGCTAATGACTTTGTTATAAATACCTATTTAAACACTTTTGTGACAAACAGGCAAGTTTGTTAATTTATCAACATAACATCAAACAATCCATTCACGGCTCACGATGTTTACCTTCTATGGAATGATATAAATACTATCAAAGCCCAACGACACCTTAATGTTTAACGCATTTAAACAAAATAACTTTTATATTATCAACAAAATAGCCCTACCCTACTTTCTCTAGCGGCACAGACAAGAGTTTATATCTAAAGCGCCATCTATCATTACTTTATTTTTTTTCATTTAATCTTATTTTTTTCTTGACTTTTGGGTCAATGATCGATAATATACTACATGTAGTAGTCAAGAGAAACAGACACTCAAAATAAAGGGGATGTATCCACAAGTTATTCACCGGGTTATACACCTATTATTCACAGAACCTAAAATTTGAGTCAGTCGCACAAAAACATGAACAAGGTAAATAAACTGCCTTCACCAAGCAGTTAATCACCGAAAGGACGTCATGAAACCCTTTGTTCAGGTTATTCGATCCTACACACCTAAGATCGAACAAACGCAACTGATTCTTCCAAAAGGAAAGACAAATCCCACGGAAGGAAGCTTTGAAACAATTTTTAATGCGAAGCAATTTGCATCAGAATCACAGCTAAACAATACCGTAGTAAACTATCAGTGGGGACTGCATATCAGCATTAACATCGCCCCGCGGCTTAACAGATGTGTGGTATTGTTAGGCGCCCCAAACAGCGGGCGAAAAAAAAGGTTGATATTTCAACTACCTGTTAAGATAGAAAAGAAAAAAACACATTCTCTGAGGGTACGTTGGCGCAACGGAAGCATTGACTATGTAGAATTCGATAAAATAAAATTAGCAGTAGTCGGTTTGTTCAGCTTACGTTATGACCGTATCTGGCCGGAGCAAAGAAAAGTAGGAAATGCTTAAGGCCGTTTTTGTTAAGCAGGACAATTAGCAACAAAAAAGTTTATAGAATCAGCAAAATAAGTTTTTTCATGGATTGCTTCCCGAATGATTCGGGTTAGGGGGCAAGGTCGTGATTACCGAAATAGACCTAAGAGATGTACCCGGGATTGGGCTTGTTAAGTCAATTACAGGCGTGATAGGAAGAAGGTTTGGTATAGACATACTATTATATAAATCCTTCATAGACAAAGATGGCGACAATGATTATATCCTGTATTTGTACTTAAAAAAGCCCGGTAACAAAAACGAGTTAGTCGTCACCAGGCTAGAGCATAAGGCATTGATGGAACAAGACAAGTTGATAATAAATCAAGCCATATTGAAAAGGCTTGAAAAAACCTCTTCTATAAACAGGGTGAGGATTAGAGCCACAAGAGGCGCTCACAGGCAATTATAGCCTGTAGGCATAAGTAAGACGCTTATAGCAAAAAGCTTGTCTTTACCGAGCAGCAAAGATTGCAACAAATAAACAGCAGTACGCTAAAAAAAGGTTCATAACCATTTTCCCTATATAGTGTTTGATGAAAAATCGGGACATTGGGATGCTTAACCATAAAAAGATTCTTAACAAATGTCCCCAATAACATTTTCCGGTATTAATAACTTATTGTGCTGTTACTATAACATAAGGCACAACGCTTTCTAGCAAATAATAAATCAATGGCAAATTTGAACGACAACAATTTTCTTGGAAATCATAACACCATAACTTTTCTTCTATCGCCAGAAGCAAGAACACAAACTCATAAGACACTTAAAAAACCACTGAGACATACATTTGAGACATACATTACCACCAACTAAAACAGACAACGACACCGAAACAATACAATGACACCTAACACCAAATTCACTAGACACTTACACCACAAGCACAAAGACTTACCACCAATCAAATCATGTGCAAATTCAAGCTCGTTGATTATCCGATATCAAACACGAGAGATTACTTAATTTAGAAAGAAGGGAGAGATTATGTCGTTGGAGTCGCGAATGGCTAAAAAAACAACTCACTTAAAAAACGATTTTCAAGAATCGACAGACCTTGCTTTGTTTGTACGTACTTCCAATGAGGATATGGATGGATGGAACAGGCAGAAAATTGTTGCCGCCTTGGTGCGGGAGACATATCTTGATGTGGAAACCGCAGAACGTATCAGCAAGGAAGTAGAAGATGTTATTATGTCTTCCAAAATCGGCGTGCTTACATCTCCGCTTATTAGAGAGCTGGTAGATGCCAAGCTGATCGAATACGGACTGGAAAAGGCGCGGAAAATGCACACACGTCTGGGAATGCCCCTATATGATGTAGACCAGTTAATCTTGCGGCCAAACAGAGAAAATGCTAATGTGCCCCACGGCCCTGAAGCAACTAATCTAACCTTGGCAGAAAGCATAAAAAAAGAATATGCTCTCTTAAGCGTTTTTTCGCAAGAAGTGGGCGATGCTCACATGAGAGGGGATATTCACTTACACGATCTGGGCTTTTGTGACCGCCCGTATTGTTCCGGTCAATCCCTTGAATATGTTAAAAAATTCGGGTTACACTTACCTAATGCCGCATCAGTAGCCCAGCCGGCTAAGCATGCGGAGGTATTGTTAGCTCATATGGTAAAATTCTCAGCTACTCTCCAGGGTCATTTTGCTGGAGCAATCGGCTGGGATGCTGTAAACCTGTTTTTCGCTCCCTATTTACGGGGACTCTCCGACAGAGAAATTCATCAATTAGCGCAAATGATGATTTTTGAATTCTCTCAACAGGCAGTAGCCCGCGGAGGACAGGCAATATTTAGTGATATTAACCTTTATTGGGAAATACCCAAACACTTTGCTGATGTACCTGCAATCGGCCCGGGCGGTAAATATACCGGTTTGACCTATGCTGATTATACAGAAGAAGCTCAAAAGTTTGTTTGGTCCCTGTTTGAGGTTTATTTAGATGGAGATGCCTCTGGGCGTCCGTTCTTCTTCCCCAAGCCGCTAGTTCACATAACAGAAAAGTTCTTCCAGACCCCTCGGCACCAGGAGTTTCTTGATTTCATTTGCAAGGTCGCTTCAGAAAAAGGCAATACTTACTTTGTCTTTGACCGGGGAGATACCGCCAAGATCAGCCAGTGCTGCCGGCTTAGTTTTAAGTTGGAAGCATCTGACTTGGCCGACGCCTCTCAGCCCTGGAAAATGCGATATACAGCCTTGCAGAATGTAACCGTCAACCTTCCCAGAATTGGCTATCTGGCGAAGGGAGATGATACTACCCTCTTTTCAAAGCTTACCGATGTTATGGAACTGGCGGCGCGAGCCCACCTCCATAAGAGGGTATTTATAGAGAAACTCTTAGCCTTGGGGGAGCTTGGGCCATTATCAATACTAAGCATGAAACATGATGGCAGCTCTTATCTGCGATTGAACAAGGCTAGCTACCTGATGGGTATGGTTGGTTTAAATGAGTTGGTGCAAATACATTGCGGCGAGGAATTGCACCAATCCAACAAAGCGCTTAAACTTGGTTTACGTATTATTTCCCATATGAAAATAGTATCGGAAAAATTGTCCAAAAAGCATCATCTGAAATTTGTACTTGAGCAGACTCCGGCGGAATCTACGGCTTATCGTTTTGCAAAGCTTGATTTACGTTACCATTCTCCCGCTTCGGGAGCCGTAGTTAAAGGTGATCTTTCCAAGGGAGAGGTTTATTATACAAACTCTACCTTGCTTAATGTGGGCGCTCCGATAAATCCTATCGAAAGGGTAAAAACGGAAGGTCTGTTTCACCCGCTGATTACAGCCGGTTCCATTTCGCATATATGGTTGGGCGAGGCTAAGCCTCCGGCGGAATCTTTGGCTAATTTTGTTACCAAAACATTTCACCAGACGCAAAACGATCAGGTAGCCTTTTCGCCCGAATTTACAAGCTGTAATGATTGTAACAAAACCAGCAGAGGGCTAAAGGATAATTGCAGCTATTGCGGTTCTGACAATGTTGACGGAATAACGCGTATTACCGGTTATTTTACAAAAACGTCTATTTGGAATAAGGGTAAAAAGGGAGAGTTAACGGACAGGCATCGTAATGCGGAACTTTTTACTCAGAAGATGAATAAAGTAAGAAATCTCAAGGAGGTGATATAGTTGCTTGTACTGAAAGCTTTTTGGCAGAAAAACTGTCCTCGGTGTCCGCAGATGAAAACGGTCACCGAGGAGCTTAAACAAGACGGTTATGTGGTCGAATATTATGATCTTAGCACAGTAGACGGACTGGCTGAGGGGGCTTACCATAGTGTAATGAGTGCGCCTACGTTGCTATTGGTTGATGAGGACGATCAGGAACTGGCTGAATGGCGGGGGGTAGTTCCTTCGCCGGATGAAGTAAAAAGAGAATGGGCTATGATGTGATCGTTTTTATACGTAAATAATAAATTCAACCCAACGGTTTCTTAACTTAAATTTAAGAAATAAAAAAAAGTAAATCTATCATGAATGCTTTAATAAAAAAAGATGAACGCCTCTTACATAAAGTGGAGTCCTTTCCGATAAAGGGTTTTTTAGAAACATCTTTACTTGATTGGTGTGGTAAGTTGTCGGCAGTTTTATTTTTGCCGGGATGTAATTTTCGTTGTCCGTATTGTCATAATACAGAATTAGTACTCCAGCCCCACAAGTTGCCTGACGTTTCAATGGATTATGTTTTAAGAAGGTTGCGTAAGTTTAAGGGTTGGATAGACGGAATCGTGGTTACCGGGGGGGAACCCACATTACAGCCTGCTCTGCCAAGCTTCATACGTCGAATAAAGAAAAAAAATTGGTTGGTAAAATTGGATACTAACGGTTCAAACATTGATATGTTAAAACAATTAATTGATGAACAGTTACTGGATTGTGTGGCCTTAGATATCAAAGCGCCATTAAATGAAGTTGATTATTACAGAGCAACCGGGCGCTGCTTTATAATAGAATCAATAAAGGAATGCCTGGAACTGTTAAAATCATCTAACATAGACTACGAGTTGCGGACAACTGTTTGTCCTGGATTAATTGATAAGAAAAAACTCAAACAGTTGCTGCCTCAAATTAAGGGAGCGAAGAGACTAGTCCTGCAAAACTTCAGACCTTCTCAAACCATAGATTCCCGCTTACAGCACCTTATGCCCTATCCTAAAGAATATATGCAAGAATTAGGGCAAATGAGCGAAGGATATGTAAATGAGTTAAGGGTCGTAGAATAAACCACCAACAGAACTAGTCTGTATAGCAAGGGAACTTCCTACCTATAGCATTTATGCTCATGCCACCAATAGGATGCGAAGTTCCCTGTTCTCCCTCGTAAAGCGACCGTCGGTAGTAAAGTGTCCTAGCAACACTTACTGCCATTTGATTAAATATGTTAGCATGTCGCATATAGTGTTTGCAATCGTTTTGTATGCCTTTGGGGTGCCCTATGTCTTTTTTAGGGCGCTCCAGAGGCTTTTTGCTTTATTTTTTCTAAAAAACAACCCTAAATCCTTTAAATATGTATTAATTTCTGTTACCCGCTAATGTAAACTTGCTCACAACAAACCCCTGCCCAGAAAATCTCTTACAAAATAACGGCTATAATGTAATTTTTTACTTCTTGTATATAAGAGACCCTCACAAAAAATTTATTCCGCCTTACCTTTTAAGGACTTGAAACATATTAAAATACCGTTTATAATGTTTTCATATTGCAAGCTAGAAAGACAGGTTTATTTGATTCCATAGCCAAGAAAACGCCAAGCAATAGGAAAACTAAGATTATCGCTTCTAGTACAATGTTTCGTAAATAATTGGGTTTATACCCTCTGTCATTCCTGCCATTGACGTTGTGTCGTAAAGCTTATAACCTAAAAAAATGCTCTTTTCCTGTCGTTCCTGCGAAGGCAGTAATTTAGTAGTTTAAACAAGTTATATGTTCACGTTCCCCTGTTTTCACAAGAACAAACTTCACGGGAATGACTGGAAAGTGTAATTAAACATAGTTGCATAATTAGCTATAATATTTTTAATGGGGGGGGCAAATTAAGAGTTCTGACCCCGAAGCCCCTGTTGTCGGATTTTTAGAATCCGACAACACAAGTTATAGATATTTATGTTTATAACACCGCCCCTTGACCAGGAATTTAAAACGATAAAAAAACTTATGGATTCCTGCCTTCGCAGGAATGACAAAAGGACGCAAAATAAACTCAAAAACTTACAACACACTGTACTAGCATCACCTCAACCATAAAATGTCGTACAAGTTGATTTTACATATTGTAAAACCTGCCTTAATTAAACCTTCAAAATAAATTGGTGTAAGCATTGTAACTACTCATTGCTTCAGTCTAATTTTTTTTATACGCATGATAAAACAAGATATCTTACAGGACTAAAAATCCCTTATCATACAACTGAAAAGGAGATTAAAGTTGAATGATTATGCAAAACCTGAAACAAAAAATATAAACCAATCTGTATTAAAAGCAATGTTCTTTTGGGTTATAGGAACCGGTATATTTGCTGTAGTGGAATTTTTAGTTGCCATTGGCCTGTATTCACAAGAATTAAAATATTTGGACAAGATGATAATCGGTATCCTTATATATTTAATTATAGGCTGCCTGATAGGCGCTCTGTTGGGGTGCATTACCGCTTTATTTGCTAAATCATTTAACAAGAACAATGTTAATTTGGATGCTTTTTATATGGCTTCAAATATATCATCTATTATATTAGTTTGGGGCGCTCTTTGGGCATGGGATGTTTTTTCTATTGGCGGCCTTAAAAATATTATAAATTATCTGGCCGGAATGGGTTTGATGGCAATGTTGTATATATTTGTTTGTTTTTTATACAATCTTTTTAAAAACTGCCAAGACAGGAAAAAACTAGTCCGTTATTTTATAAGCATATCTTTTTCTATATATACATTTATTGGTATTGGAATGTATTTAAACGCATTTTTTCTGCCGGGTTTTTTAACTCAAAAAAGCATAATATATAATCTGCTGAATTTTATAAGCTGTATTTTGTTGGGAATAGGGATTTATTTTATTCTTGTTTCATTAATGAGGCTATCTACCCGAAATCGAGTTTGCTTACCGGTTTTATTGGTACTAATTGCCTTTACTTCCATTGGTATTGCTTCAGGCAATAAAAATAGCGCAGAGAAAAACCTGACCCAAAAAGTAAACAAGACCGCCGCCAAACCAAATATTTTATTTATTGTAGTAGATACCTTACGAGCAGACAGCTTAAGCTGCTACGGATATGAAAAGATAAAAACACCAAACATTGATTCTTTAGCCCATAACGGTGTATTATTTGAACACGCTATTTCTCAAGCCCCTTGGACGTTGCCCTCTATGGCTTCACTGTTTACCTCGTTTTATCCGAGTGTTCATAACGGAGAAAAACGACGTACTTCTAAAACTCCTAATATACCTAGCACGTCTTATTCAAAAATTAATGGAAACATAACTTGGTTACCGGAAATCTTAAAAAATGCTGGTTATCAGGCCCAAGCCTTTATCGTTAATCCTGTGCTTGCACAAAGCTTTGGATTTTCCAAAGGCTATGATGAATTTTTTAATCTAATGTATCCTTCAACAGATGATAAGTCCAAAAAAAGAAGGGCGTTTTTGTGGACTTACCTTTTGGGAACAGAGATTATTTCAGAGAATGTTTTTTACAAAACTTTTGTTGCCAAAAATGAAAACACGACAATTACTCAAAGAACGATAAATTGGTTGGAGGCAAGCAAGCAAAAACCATTTTTCCTATGGGTGCATTATTTAGACCCGCATTTTCCATATGAACGCGACAAGATATATAATCTGGCAAGCAGTTACAATGGAAGGCTAAAGGACGAAGGATTTGTTAGAACATTAGATAAATTTTTTATTTGGTTAGGTAAATACAATTTGACAACTGCTGATAAAAATTATCTTAAATTGATCTATGATGAAGAGATTATGTTTGTAGACGAAGAAATAGGATTGATCTTAAAAAAACTTAAAGAATTAGGGATTGATAATAATACGCTAATTGTTTTGACCAGTGATCATGGCGAAGAATTTTGGGAACATAACTACTATGAACACGGCCATTCTTTATATCAAGAATTAGTACATGTTCCTATGATATTTTATTACCCTAAAAAATTTCCTAAGGGACTTAAAATAACCTCGCAAGTTCGTTCTATAGATGTAATGCCCACTATTTTAGAAATGCTCTCAATCAGGCACGACCTAAACATGCAAGGTGAAAGCCTGTTACCGCTAATAGCGGGAGAAGAAACCAAAGACAGAGTTGCCTTCAGTGAAAGCCTGTTATATTATGTGGAAAGAAAGTCTATAAGAGACGGCAAATACAGCTTTATTTTTTTCCCTGATTACAATAAGATGGAATTATATAATATACAAGAAGACCCTCTGGAATTAAATAATATTGTTTTACAAAACCCCCGGCTTGCACTTGAATTTAAAAATAAAATCCTTAATTGGCAAAAAGATTGCAATGAGATAAAAGAATCTTTAGTCCATGTTGATTCATCTAAAGATGTTGAATTTAATGATGATGCCAAACAGCGATTAAAATCTTTAGGCTATCTATAATATAGCCCTTACAGATTGCATCTTATACGTTGTGCTATTTTGTTGTTTTACAAGCTATTTTTGTGGACATTTGCTATGTCTCATAAAATATATGGATAAGGCTTTTTACGACACAATCAAGTATTGCCCCCCCATAAAAAAAGCCTTAACAAAATCTGTCAAGGTTTTTCCTAAAGCTAAGCTATACTCAACAGAACAAAGATAAATATTAACCACAGAGGGCAGAGAGGTTTTTTTGTTAATTCTCTGTGTACCTCTGTGGCTAATATTTATCTTTCAAAATCCGATAGTTACACCTAACCAGTTGATAAAGCTAAAGGCACAACACTTTGATACAAATTTTACCTAATAACTTCTGATAGTTACGATTGTCAAATTTTTATAATTTCCTATACAGAAACATAAAGAGATTTTTAAATCGGGTTAAACCCTTTGTGTTCTTTGTGGTAAAAAACTATTGTGAATTCACGAGATATGACCTTCTACAGTATATAATGGTTTATTATTGTTTTGGGCTGGACGCAAATATAATGTTTTTTTCTATTTCATCAAGCGCTCTTATCCTGGGTTTTGTCGAAAAAGGGGAAAGTATATTATATCCTTCCTCTTTAATAGCAACTTGTTTTAGTTCTTTTGTCTCTTCATAAAAAATATCTTTACTTATCAAGAGATTGTTGGCTATAATTTTTTCTAGATTGATTTCTTTAGGCATAATAAGCTCCTTAAATAAAGAATGCTTTAATAAGTAAATCAAGAATGTGAAATTATGGGTTTTAGCTCATTTTTTGTGTGAAGAACCGCAAACATATTTAATTTAACCATAAAATCCTTTAATAGCCGATAGTATAATTTTATGTTCTTCGATAAATCTTTATTTTGTTCAAAGTCTTCTATCTTCAAATTTAAAACTTTTTTAAGAACATTCATTGAGATACCGCGTCCATGAGAATGCCATAATTTTGTTTCACTTAACTTTTCTGCTATTTGTTTGGCTCTCTCTTGCCGCATTTCGTGTGTTACCTTTGTTTTTGATGTTTGTTTTTCTTTCCAATTTTTAAATTTATATTTTGCCAGCCATTCTTCTAAAAGTGATATTGAAAGTTCTCTGGCATGTTCGTACTTATGAAGCTCCGCTGGATCGAATTTTGCTATTAAATAATGTAACTCGGCTGAATTAAGTTTTCCCTCATTTGATTTTTCTATTAATTGATCGTATTTTTCTAAGTAACCAAGCGCAGGTATCAAATCCCGTCTATCTGGTCGGCTTACCTGTGGGTCAATTGGTCCCAATACTGAGAAATAATCCATATATATAGAATCACCTTACATAACAAGAACTGTTCCCGCAGACATTGCAAAATTTGGAACAACAAAATCTACCTCAGTATAATGTTTCCGCAAAATATCAACTATTCGCTGAACCGTCTCAATATATCCACCCTCTGTCTCCAAAATAACTACTAATTTCTTTGCCTTTTTACCAAACAACTCCAACGCATCGCGCACCTCTAAATCTATCCCATCAATAATCGGGCCAAAAAGAGTTAACACATCTGCGTTTAAGATGTTCCCTATTATATTAATGAATTTCATTAATTCATGTTCTATAATAATATTAGAATTGATCGATGATGGTTGTGCTAACATGCTATTTTTTTACCCCCCCCTATAAAACAAGTTCTATCACATAGTGTCACTTTCACACCTAAAGTATATCATCACAACTTAAACAATTCAATTAAAAAGAATCAAGAAGCTATACTAACCAAGAACAATTCATACAATTTGGTCTTGGTTAGTATCTTAAGATTTTCGGTAGGCATTGACAATTTAAATTAATAGATGTTAATATAGTACAATAAACTAAAATTCAATCACTAATTTATTGTCTCAATATCTCCAAAAACCGGGCTTATTTTTACAAGTATTATACAAAATCAACCATATACGGTTTTTTCTGAAAAAATATTAGCAATCATAAACTAATCTATAATCAGAAAGCCGGCATAAAGCTTATCGTTATTTCAAGGAGGAATTTTAATGGATAAAGCTAAATTTGTCTATTTTTTTGGCGCTGGCCAAGCAGAGGGCAAGGCCGAAATGAAAAATCTATTAGGCGGTAAGGGCGCAAATCTGGCTGAAATGACTAATCTAGGTGTTCCTGTACCTGCCGGCTTCACTATATCTACAGAAGTATGTACCGCATATTATAATAACCAAAAAAAATATCCGCCTACGCTATGGCCGGAAATAAAAAATAATCTACAAAAAGTAGAAAAAATTATGGGCGCCAAATTCGGTGATTCTGAGAATCCATTACTTGTTTCCGTGCGAAGCGGCGCGCGTATCTCTATGCCCGGTATGATGGATACCGTCCTTAATCTGGGATTAAATGATAACACCATAAAAGGCGTTATCCGCCAAAACGGTAACGAACGTTTTGCCTATGACAGTTATCGTCGTTTTATACAAATGTACGGCAATGTTGTTTTAGGAATTAAAGGTGAAAATTTTGAGAAGTTATTAGAAAAAAAGAAGGCGGAAAAAAATGTTGAACAGGATACGCAGTTAAATGCAGACGCCTTAAAGGAACTGGTGGCTGAATTCAAACAATTAGTCAAAAAAGCAACCGGTGAAGATTTTCCTGAGGAACCTAAACAGCAATTGGACAAAGCAATTGGCGCTGTATTTGATTCATGGAATACTGAACGCGCCATAAAATACAGAAAAATTAACAAGATACCCAGTCAGTGGGGTACAGCGGTTAATGTACAATCAATGGTATACGGCAATCTGGGGAATGATTCCGGTACTGGCGTAGCCTTTACCCGCGATCCGGCTACCGGAGAAAAGGTGTTTTTTGGCGAATATCTGCTAAACGCACAAGGTGAAGACGTGGTAGCCGGTATACGCACCCCGCAGCCTATAAATATAGCCCAGAAAAAAGGTAATTCACAACTTCCCTCACTGGAAGAAGAAATGCCTGAAGTATATAAACAACTGGAAGATATCTACAAAAAGCTGGAACATCATTATACTGATATGCAGGATATAGAATTTACAATTCAAAAAGGGCGCCTGTACCTCCTGCAAACACGCACCGGTAAACGTACGGCGGTATCAGCCATAAAGATTGCCGTAGATATGGTCAAAGAGGGGTTAATCGACAAAAAAACTGCGGTATTAAGAGTTGCGCCTGAACAATTAGATCAACTGTTGCATCCGAATATCGATCCCAAAGCTAAACTAAAAGCTGCGGCTAAAGGTCTGCCCGCATCCCCCGGAGCTGCGGTGGGACACGTGGTATTCACCGCTGAAAAAGCCGTCCGCGAGGCGGTTCATGACAAAAAGGTTATTTTAGTCCGAACCGAAACCTCACCTGAAGACATTGCCGGTATGAATGCGGCGCAAGGCATACTTACTGCGCGCGGCGGTATGACATCTCATGCAGCGGTAGTCGCCCGCGGAATGGGAAAATGCTGCGTAGCCGGCTGCGGCGCAATCAGTGTTGACGAAGAAGCAAAAAGCTTTACAATCGGTGATATCGTAGTAAGCGAGGGGGATTACATAACCCTAAACGGCAGTACCGGCGAGGTGATTTTGGGTAAAGTTGATTTAGTAGAACCCGAATTATCAGGGGATTTTACCACTTTAATGTCTTGGGTGGATGAGATTAGAACATTAAAAGTACGCACCAATGCCGACACACCCCATGATTCGCAAGTCGCTATAGATTTTGGAGCGGAGGGAATCGGATTGTGCCGTACTGAACATATGTTTTTTGGAGATGAACGCCTGCCTACCGTCCGTCAGATGATAATGGCTGATAACGTCAAAGAGCGTAAAGCCGCATTGGATAAATTACTGCCTTTTCAAAAAAGTGACTTTAAGGGAATTTTTAAGGTAATGAAGGGGCGGCCGGTTACTATCAGATTACTAGACCCGCCGCTGCATGAATTCTTACCAAAAGCAGAGGAATTGGAAAAAGATACCGGTCTTTCAGATGCACAAAAAAAGGCTATCTTAAAAAAAGCCGCTGCCTTACATGAATTTAACCCCATGTTAGGGCATCGCGGATGCCGCTTGGGGATTACTTATCCTGAAATATATGAGATGCAGGTGCGGGCTATTTTTGAAGCCGCTTGCGAATTGGTAAAAGAGGGTTACAGTATTGTACCGGAGGTAATGATTCCATTGGTGGGGCATATTGAAGAGTTGCGTTTTACTAAAAAACATGCAATAAAGGTGGCCGCACAGGTAATGGCTGATTATGGAATAATGCTTGAATATAAAATAGGTACTATGATAGAAGTACCGCGGGCGGCTTTGACTGCCGGTGAGATTGCTAAAGAGGCTGAATTCTTCTCTTTCGGCACCAATGATCTAACACAGATGACTTTTGGTTTTTCCAGAGATGACGCCGGTGTATTCCTTCCGGCTTATGTAGAAAAAGGCATCCTGCCGCAGGACCCGTTTGTCAGTATTGATCAGGCTGGAGTTGGAGTATTGATTAAAATGGCGGTTAAAAGCGGAAGAGACGCTCGGGCTGATCTTAAGGTAGGTATTTGCGGAGAACACGGCGGCGACCCAAGCTCTGTAATATTTTGTCATCAGGTGGGCTTAAATTATGTAAGCTGTTCGCCTTATAGAGTACCCATTGCAAAACTTGCAGCGGCCCATGCTAAAATACAAGAGAGTAGGTAGCGCCGCTCTACTTTGAGACTGTGTCACAACCAGAAAAATCGCTTTTTTCCTGTCATTCCTGCGAAGGCAAGAACCAATAAGTTGTTGAAAAAGCTGGATTCCTGCCTTCGCAGGGATGACAGGTTGAGAGCATTTTTCGGATTATAGGCAATTATAACACAGCCTCTTTGCAAAAAAGAACATAGTCCGACTGTAGATATCCGAGAGTCGCTACGCTGGTCATAAGACTTGCTTTCTACGTCTAACCAAGCCGGCCTGAAGGTCGGCATTTGCAAAAGATAAAAATGGAATTTCATATACTATCAAGTTAACTGTTTTGTTAATCAAAAAAAATCGGCTATATTTGTAGCTTCAATAAGGGAGTAAACATATATGAGATTTGGCAGAAAATTAAAGTCACTCTATGTTCAATTAACCCAAATTGATGTAATTTCAGCATTTCCTGAAGTAATTGACGAAGAATTTTGCTATACTGAAGTTGCTTACCAATATATGCTGGAGGATATAAAAACAATCCAGCAGAATCTAGCGCTCAAATTATATGATTTTTGGAAAATAGTGGGGGTAGTTAAAGATGATGAAACTACCGCTGCATTCAATAAAAAAACTTTTCAGAAGACAATCAAAACAATGTCGGAAGACCCGTATATTGATACCAAATCAGTAACTTCTGCTGAATTTCAAAGAATAATAGATAACGCCAACTCTTATACTTTATCTGAATATATTGATATAATTGAATTTTTAACAGAATTGGCTTGGAAGCACGAAATATTGGGCGATAATGTAGTCTCTTTAAAAAATGCCTTGGCTGAGGCCTGTAGTAAATTATATTTAGATTTAACATCTAATAAAATCAGAGCCAAAAGACAAGCTAAAAGAGATTTTGCCGAGGCGTTGCAGGACGATAGAAAACGCAGCGATGCCGTTATTTTCGGCAACACCCGCCCCAGCCGCAGTTTCAATTTGGATGTAAGCAGATACGATGCAGTAGGCGCTCTTATCTTAATGCAGGCAATAAATATAAACTACAGAGCCTACCAAATAGCGCAAGCCAGAGAAGACCACATTCAAGCCTTCCGCTCATTCCGTAAATCAGCGCGTATTAGAAAACGTTTCGGCTTAACTGAAGTCATGATAGAGTATTTAATCAATAAAGAACTACTGATGACTAAAAATTCTATTAATCAAATGAATGAAAAAGGCGATAACTTAGAATTAAGAAAATTTGAGTTGCAAAAACGTACTCAGCAGCAAATACGTAACCTAAAGCGTAAATCACTTATTGTAGAAGACTAGACTTCCTCGCTTCAGGACTACTCAACAAAGCAAAAACCTACCGGCAAAGAGTCTGAAGCTATTTAAGTTAGACAGTTTGGATTTGTCTATGTTTCGGGGGTGAGACCACACCCCCAACATAAAAACATAAAACGCCTCCAGCGCATGTATGACGGAAGCGTGGTTATAAAAAAGCGATAACCCTGCTTATAAAGGACAAACAGTCCCCAAGACAAAACCACAACCCTCCGCAGAATAGGCAGTGTAGTCTGGATCGGGAAACGGGTTTAAATTTAGTCTTTATATAAGAATTATAGTAGAAATAATTAGAGGAGTGTGTTAATATATAACACATGGATTCAAAATTAATAATCGATCTTTAGATGAAGGCATAATAAAACTATGAAGGTCTTGCTTGACACCAATATTGTAATTCACAGAGAAGCCAGTACAGTCATTAATGAAGATATTGGTGTACTCTTCCGATGGTTTGACAACCTTCATTACACGAAATGTATTCATAAAATCACAGTAGATGAAATTGGAAAATATAGAGATCAAAAACTTCTTAAAACAATTAAGATTAAACTTGCCAATTATAATGTTCTGAAAGTAAGTACTCCATTAGCAGAACCCATCAAGAATCTCTCTTCTGAACTCGACAAAAATCAAAACGACATCAACGATACAATTATAATTAATGAAGTATATAACGAAAGAGCCGATCTCTTAATTACAGAGGACAAAAAACTTTTACGCAAAGCTTCTTTGTTGGAAATTGCCGACAAAGTATACACGATAGATGCCTTTTTAGAGAAAGTAACAGCAGAAAATCAAGGATTAGCAGATTACAAAGTTCTTGCCGTACAGAAACAATATTTTGGTAATCTTAACATTCAAGATAGCTTTTTTGATTCTCTGAAAGAGGATTACCCTAGTTTTGAGAAGTGGGTTAACCGTAAATCTGAGGAAACAGTTTATATCTGCCGTTCTGATAATCGGTTGATGGCTCTTCTTTACCTAAAAATTGAGAATAAGACTGAAAATTATGCCGATATAAGTTCTCCGTTTTAACCAAAGAGACGCTTGAAGATTGGAACTTTCAAGGTTGCATTAAATGGATTTAGATTGGGAGAAAGATTTCTCAAGATTGTTTTTGATAATGCCCTACGCTTTGATGTAGAAGAAATATATGTTACCTTGTTCAATAAGCGTATCGAACAACAACGTCTTATTAATCTTTTTGAGCAATACGGCTTCTCTCTACATGGATATAAAAAAGGTTTGAACAATAATGAACTTGTATATGTACGCCCTTTCGCTGGGACAGCAACACGTTCATTCCCAAAACAAACCTATCCCTTTTTCTCCACAAAAGGTCAGGTCTTTATTGTTCCGATATATCCCCAATACCATACAGAATTATTACCTGATTCGATTTTGCGAACAGAATCACCTGTTGATTTTGTTGAAAATGAACCTCATCGAAATGCTATAAGCAAGGTCTATATATCACGTTCTATAGAAAGAAATCTTAATTCAGGGGATATTATTATCTTTTATCGAACCGGTGGGTATTATAAAAGTGTAGTTACCTCCATCGGAATAGTCGAAAACGTTATTCACAATATATCAAATGAATCCCACTTTATTAGATTATGTAGAAAAAGAAGTGTATTCACAGATCGGGAGTTATCTAAACATTGGAATTACAGCAGATATAACAGGCCATTTATCGTTAATTTTTTATATTCATATTCGTTTCCTAAAAGAATTAACCTAAAAAGACTAATTGAAATAGGTGTTATTTCAGATTATAAATCAGCCCCCAGGGGATTTACAAGAATTTCTATAAAAAATTTAACGGATATTATGAAGGAGTGTCGTGCAGATGAACGTATTGCTGTCAATTAAACCTGAATTTGCTTTAAAAATATTCGATGGCTCCAAAAAATATGAATATCGGCGTATCATATTTAAACGAGACAACATCGCAAGAATAATTGTTTACGCGT
Source organism: bacterium (assembly GCA_024276125.1). Taxonomy (GTDB): domain Bacteria; phylum SZUA-182; class SZUA-182; order SZUA-191; family JAJRXT01; genus JAJRXT01. The sequence continues at coordinate 36,223 of JAJRXT010000015.1, read as the reverse complement.
CTGCACCTATAAGTGAAGTTATCGGAGAGTTTGAAGTTGAAGAAATTCTGCATAACGAGCCCCGAAAGTTGTGGACAAAAACCAAAGATTATGCAGGAATAAGCAAAGAAAAGTTTTTTGATTATTTTTTTAATACGACTAAGGCTTATGCTATAAAAATAAAAAACTCCAAAACATACGATGCTCCGTTATCATTGGATAAGTTAGGCATTTCATACCCCCCTCAATCTTTCAGATATTTAAACAGCTTGCATAATCCCAGCTTTGAATATTAAAAGACAGCATTAATATCTTGTCTGAAAATTAAATCTTAAAATCATTCCATCTCAAAAATAAAATACTATTTTAAAACAGTCTCCACTTAAACCCATCTTCAATTTTATACCCACTTTTTTAACCTCCCAATCATAAACGAGGCCTTTTCTAGTAATATCCCCCTGTACTTACCTTCATCTAATTCCCTTAAACCAGCATCAACTTTAAGCTTGAAATACAATTCCGCCAGAATATCATCAACCGTAACATCTTCGGGCAAATATCTAATCATTTCAATTACCTGTTCTTTTACTCCAGCCATTTTTATACCATTATCCTAATATTGTCGTGTCAAGGCTGCTTTGTCACTGTCATTCTGAGGCCAAAGGCCGAAGAATCTTCCTCGCATATGGGGAAGAGATTCTTCACTCCGCTTGGAGGCTGTGTCATAACTCAATTTCAGGTAGGTCGACTACCATATGTGGCAGGTAAGTTTTTGTAAACCTACTACATGTAGACTGTAAATCTTATCAAAAGGGCTTACGACACAGTCTCTTCGTTCAGAATGACAGCTTACGACTCTTTATAATTGATACAACAATAATTTATTATGCTATATCCTCTCCAGCTTAACCGCACATACCTTAAGCTCCGGTATTTTGGCTACTGGATCAAGCTCTGCAATGGTCAGCGTATTGGCCGCTGATTCGGCAAAATGAAACGGAATAAACACCACTCCTTCTCCTACCTTGTCAGTTACCTGCGCCTTAATACTAATCTCGCCGCGCCGTGAGGAAACCTTAACCCGCTCATTATGCGTAATACCCAAACGCTTGGCATCAGCCGGATTTAGCTCCACCATACCCTCAGGGATATGCTCATCAAGCGCTTTAGCCCGACGCGTCATACTGCCGGTATGGAAATGAAACAACATGCGTCCTGTGGTTAATATTAAAGGATATTCCGCATCCGGCCATTCAGGCGGCGCTTTAAATTCAACCGGAAAAAACTTACCCAGCCCGCGGGCAAACTTATCCTGATGCAAAAACTTGGTACCCGGATGGCTCTTATCCAAACACGGCCACTGCAACCCTACTCCATTTAACCGCTCATACCCCATACCGCCGTAAATCGGCGTAACCAAGGCTATCTCATCCATAATATCGGCAGGGCAATCATAGCTCATCTGATAGCCCAATCTGCCGGCTATATCGCAAACAATACGCCAGTCCTCGCGCGCATCCCCCGGCGCATCAATCGCCTTATAAAGCCTTTGTACCCGGCGCTCCGTATTGGTAAATGTTCCCTCATGCTCGGCAAAGGATGCCGCCGGCAATACCACGTCAGCCAGCTTTGCGGTTGGCGTTAAAAATATATCCTGCACCACTAAAAAATCAAGGCTCTCAAGCGCTTTTTCTACCTTATTTAAATCCGGATCGCTTACCATAGGATTCTCACCCATTATATATAAAGCCTTAACCTTGCCGGCATAAGCGGCCTTTATCATCTCCACTACTGTAAGACCGACTTTATTATCTAATTTTACGTCCCAAGCCTTTTCAAATTTGGCGCGAGCCGCATCATCAACCACCTTCTGATATCCCGGATACACATTAGGCAGCGCCCCAAGATCGCATGCGCCCTGCACATTATTCTGCCCGCGCAAGGGGTTTACTCCGGTACTCTCTCGGCCTATATTACCGGTTAGCATTGCTAAATTAGCCATTGATTTTACATTATCAGTACCGGCCACATGCTGGGTTATACCCATGGAATAAAGGATTGACGCCCTATCGGCTTTGGCATATATACGCGCAGCGGATATTATATCCTCTTTTGGTATACCGGTAATTTCAGAGACCTTATCCGGGCTATATTCGGCCACCGCCTGTTTCACATCCTCATAGCCTTCCGTACGATTAGCAATAAAATCCTTATCCTCCAGCCCTTCGCTTATAATCACATTCATAAGACCGTTTATCAGCGCCACATCAGTACCCGGTTTCTGCCGCATCCATACATCGGCATATTCGGTAAGCCTGATCTTGCGCGGATCGGCTACAATCAGCTTGGCGCCATTTTCGCGTACCGCTTTTATCACCCCGATACCAATAATAGGGTGGCTGTCTGTAGTATTTGAGCCTATTGCAAATATAACATCCGCATACTCAACTTCCGCTATGGAATTGGTCATAGCGCCGGAGCCAAAGGCCGCTGCAAGTCCGGCTACGGTGGAAGCATGGCACAATCTGGCGCAATGATCCACATTATTAGTGCCGATAGCCGCACGCATAAATTTTTGGAAAATGTAGTTTTCCTCATTAGTGCATTTAGCTGAGCTTAAACCGCCAATACTATCCGCACCATATTTGGATTTGGTATCGGCCAGCTTACTGGCGACTAAGCTTAATGCCTCCTCCCATGATGCTTCACGAAAGGCGCCGTTTTCTTTAATCAATGGGCTGGTCAGCCGGTCTTTATGATTTACAAAGTCATAACCAAAACTGCCCTTAACGCATAATGAACCCTGATTTACAATAGTACCCTTTTGGGGAGTAACTTTCACCAATTGACCGTCTTTACTGTTTAGAATAAGATTACAACCGCAGCCGCAGAACGGGCACACTGATTCAGTTTGAGTTAAATCGGCGGCACGCCCCTTAAAGCGGGCAATCTTGGAATTAATCGCGCCGGTAGGACAGGCATGAAAGCATGAGCCGCAAAAAAGGCAGTCCAGCGGTTTATCGAAAGCGGCTGAGATTTTAGCGGAAAACCGCGCCTTGAAAAATCAACCGCGCCTACAGCCTGCACCTCCTCACATACGCGCACACAGCGTCCGCACAGAATACACTTTCCGTGATCGTGTTCTAAGAAGGCATTATCCGCTTCGTTCTTATATGTACGTTTCTCGCCGTCAAAGCGATTATCATCTATACCATATTGATAGGCCAAAGCTTGCAATTTGCAAACCCCGTCCTTTTCGCAAGTGATACAGCGGCAGTCGTGATCTGATAATAAAAGCTCCACCACAAAGCGGCGGGCTTTGTGTATTTCCGGTGAATCAGTAATAACGCTCATACCTTCTGTCACCGGCGTGGTACACGATGCCATCAGCTTGGGATTACCTTCTACCTGCACCAGACATATACGGCAGGCGCCGGTAGGTTTTACCAGACTGTAGTTACACAAATAGGGAATCTTCACCCCGCAGGCCTTGGCAGCATCCAATATAGCGCTGCCTTCCGTTACGGAGACTGCTTTATTGTCAATAGTCAGATTAATCATTGTAAGTACCTTAGTTATAAATTATGTTTTAAGAATGTTTATTTCAGGGAAATGAATCTCTATACCTTTTTTCCTTATTTCCTGCATGATAAAATCGTTATTTTCATCAAAATAATCCTCATAGGAAAACACCAACGGTTGTAAATCCAGCTTGTATTTACTGACTTTCATTAAATATCGGGTCATAATTTCAAGTCGATTTTCATCATTTGCTGCTTTGGAAAATATCGCCAAATCAATATCACTGTCTATACTGCCACGTTGTCTGGCCCATGAACCAAACAAAAAGGCCTTCTCTATGGGACAAAGAGAATTTATCTCATTTAGGTAACTTATTATCGTCTTTTTTACTTTAAGCGGCAGCTTAGACATATAAATACTTCCTTGGTATTTTGCAGCATACTTTCAGCCTTTGCTTCATGAACCAGTTGAGATAACTTCTGTTTATAAGTCGGATAACGTCCCTCAATATAATAAGAGGTTAGCTCCGCCAAAAGCTTATTTTGCGATTCAGTCAAATCTAGCTCCAACAAACTCTCTAAGTATACCAAACTATGTGTTCTTGGCGGTTCTTTGCCGAATTGTTTTAGGAAAATCGCTTTTAGCATTTTCTCCAACGCTTGCTGACACATAAACACAGTATAAAGATATCTTTTACTTTGAAACATGCTTATTGCAGTATCCAAATCATATTGGGCTATGTCCAACCAATAACTAATTTTTTCCGCAAGTTTCATAATATAGTAAGAACCTTTTGCAAAAATCCCTCAAAATGTCATTCCCGCAGTGATTTTGAGCGGGAATCTGGTTTTAACTACTTGAAAAACCAGATTCCCGATAAAGGCATTCGGGAATGACACATAGTTAGGTAAGAGCCTCGTAAGTAACAATTTTTTGTACTTAGAGGAAAATTCCCAAAACACGGCAACATGCTATTTCCAACCTTCTGTAATATCTTTCTTTGGGGAGTTTTGTGCTTTGGGAATCGTTCCAAAACACATCTGATTTGATATTTTAAGCTGTTTGGAATTGATATCGAGATAATTAAACCCCAATTTTTTCTGTTTTAATTCTAATCCGTCTACGATCAACAATAACCAAACAATGATACAAATCTGAAGATTTTAACCATTCAAGGATTTGGTTAACCCTCGGTTTAAGCGCTGCCCAACGGGTATCGGGTAAGCGAAAGACAACAATACCACAATGTTTCCCAGGAGGGTACTTGCGAATATCAGCAAAATCCACATCAAAAGTTAATAGCGCCCTTTTCTCTTTTACCGCAGCTTCAAGAATAGATTCATCACAACTGCCAGCTAACTGTTCATCATAAACCGTATGCACATCAAGGTCTTCTTTTTTCAATAATAAGGTCAAATCAGAGGGCATATTTTCATCCAGTTTTATCCTCATATTTAAGCATTAACCAGTCTTAGGGGATGCTCTTCTTCTTCATGTGCCAACCATGCCGCATAGGCAATAGCCGCTCGAATATCTTTCTCGGTCAAAACAGGGTACTGGCGGATGATTTCTGCATTTGCTTCACCAGCGGCAAGATAATCAAGAATAATAGAGACCATAATACGCGTACCCTTTATACATGCTTTACCGTGGCAAATCCTGGGATCAGCAGTAATCCTGTTCAATAAATATGATGATTCATTCGGTTTCATTTAATATCCTTTTCCGTAAGACATAACAAAAAGTGCTTATATTGCGCTTTGAACCTTATCCAAGGCATGGTAACTCATCCTTACTAATGCTGCAAAAAGACCACTTAGAATAAAACCATGCAGAACAAGCAATGCAGCTAAATGGGTATCCCATCGGGCATTAGTATATTTTGCCCAGTCACTAATGAGTTCATAGTTTTCTACGCTCAAAGGATTATATTCTTGCGTTTTTTTACTCATATATTTTTTCTCAATTTTTTATACACACAAGAATGATTTTATAGTGTTTTTTCATAATCTGTAAGGCTTATTCCTTCACCCTTCAAATCTTCCTGTTGGGCGGCTTTTAATTAGCTAATAAATTCTTCTTTAAGGGACAATTCATATTCTTCCTCATCAGACAAAATTATCACGCGCACCAACTCCCCAGGGCTAAGTCCGGCTTCCCGGGGGACACAAAGATGACCATCTTGCAAAACTTTAGCATAATATTCCATTGTTTTCATCATATTATCCCTATTTTGTTTAATCCTTCGGAACAAATAAAATCATCTTTGCTCATACTGCACCTCGGCTGTATTTAATACATCTTGCCGAAAATATCGGGAGATAGAATGCGGCGTATGCAAATCTACCTTCCACCCGCCTAAAAGACGAGCAAGCTCTTGCTCCATAACACAAAATTCATCCAATCGGTTTATCTTCAGGCATATATTTTCGCTTCAACCTTCCCAGAGATTGCCTTAATCAAATCCTCTGCTCCCTCAAGCCATTTTTTTACATCCGCCGTATCAAAGCTTATAAAATCAGCATAATCACCCCTTTGACGATGATCAAATAAGTCATTATAGAGGTTACCAAAAGCTACCGACAGTTTTCCGGTTTTAATCCAGTATCTATTAAACAATGAGCGAATTCCGGCATGCTTTGAAGAAGACAGACCATCTGTCAATAACAGCGCCAGTGTTGCATAAAAACAAGCATAGTATAATCGGTTTACTGTAGCAATATTATGTCCCGCATCCAGCAACAACCTGGCTTCATCCAAAGTTTCCTGCGCCCGGGCTAATTTATATTTTATTAGTTCTACTTCTTCAGGCTTCATACACGTATCCCCTCACGCTCGACATTCCGAAAAAAAGGGGTGATTTTAAACCGCAAAGAACGCCATTGCCGGTATTCAAACACCTGCACGCTTAAAACCGTATCGGTTTCCCGCTCAATAGCATATAAGGTATGATGTATACTATCTTCCAATTTTCGGGTCAACTTTTGTTTAACCAAGACCAGAAAATCATAGTCTGATTCAATGCCAGCCTCGCCTCTGGCACGTGAGCCATAAAGAATAACATCTGCCGCAGGCGCAATTTTTTGCACCTCTTTACGGCAGCGCATCAAAAGTCGCCGCTCACTAAAAGTACCTTTGTTCCAGTCCGCCAAATATTTCATAGCCCTATTCCCAAGATATCTGTATCCATAGCCTTATTCCCCCATGCCGATCTATATTCTACAAGCTAATAAATCGCAGTAAAGGGACACACTTCAATGCAGGCGCGGCATTTGGTGCATTTATCTTTATCTATCGCAGCCGGTACCTTTTTCGCCCCGCCGGATATAGCGCCCGCCGGGCATTCCTTTGCGCACAATCCGCAGGCTTTGCATAAGTCATCATTAACCGTAAAGCGGATAAGCGAAGGGCAGCAACCCACCGGACAGATTTTATCATTTATATGCGCCTCGTATTCATCTTTAAAATAGCGGATGGTCGATAATACCGGATTGGGCGCCGTCTGCCCCAGACCGCAGAGCGAGGTTTTCTTTATCTCCTGCGCCATTTCGCACAACAGATCAATATCGCTCGGCTTACCCTCTCCTGCGGTAATACGCTGTAATATCTCCAGCATACGCTTGGCGCCCACCCGGCAGGGAACGCACTTGCCGCAGGATTCATTCTGCGTAAAGGTCAGAAAATAGCGCGCCATATCCACCATACAAGTGGAAGAATCCATAATCACCACTCCGCCCGAACCCATAATAGCGCCGGCGCTGACCAGTGAATCATAATCAATCGGCGTATCCATCAGATGAGCAGGGATACAACCGCCAGAGGGACCGCCCAATTGAGCCGCTTTGAACTTTTTACGCTTTGGAATGCCCCCTCCGATATCCTTTACTATTTCGCGCAAGGTAATCCCCATGGGCACTTCAATCAGACCGGTATTTTTTATATTGCCGGTCAGGGCGAAAATTTTAGTTCCTTTGCTTTTTTGCGTACCAGCGCCGGCAAACCAGTCCCCGCCATTACGTATTATAACCGGTATATTTGCCCAGGTCTCCACATTATTTATATTGGTAGGGTTATTCCATAGTCCCCGCTGAGCCGGAAAGGGCGGCCTTGGCCGGGGCATTCCCCTGTTTCCCTCAATAGAGACCATAAGCGCCGTCTCCTCCCCGCAGACAAAGGCTCCTGCGCCCTCCTTTAATTTTATATCAAAACAAAAATCAGCGCCTAAAATATTATCACCCAACAGATTACGCTGCCTGGCCTGATCCATAGCAATACGCAGGCGTTTTAGGGCCAAAGGATATTCAGCCCGACAATATATGTATCCCTTATTGGCGCCAATTGCATAAGCGCCGATAAGCATACCCTCTAATACAACATGCGGATCACCCTCCAACACGCTTCTGTCCATAAAGGCGCCGGGGTCGCCCTCATCGGCATTACAGATAATATACTTTTGCTCACCCGCAGCCTGACGGCAGATTTGCCATTTTAAGCCGGTAGAAAAACCCGCTCCTCCGCGGCCGCGCAGACCGGATTTTTTTACCTCCTCCAGCACCTTTACCGGTTCCATAGCAAGCGCCTTGGGCAAAGCCGTATACCCGCCCACGGCAAGGTAATCATTAATATCTTCCGGGTCAATTATACCGCAGTGAGCCATTACCAAGCGCTGCTGCTTGTCATGGAATTGATGATAGGCGGGCGGGGCTAACCATTTTTCCACCGGGGTTTGTCCCAAAATGTGCCGCTCTACAATTTCAGGCGCCATCTCTGGAGTAACCATACTATAAGTATGTGTGCCTAGCCCGGGAACGTAAATATCAACCAACACATCCAAAGCGCATAAGCCGCGGCATCCGGTTTGTTTAGCAGAGCAGGGACGGGAACCCAGCTGACCGGAAATCCGGTGTCTCTCCAACTCCTCACTAAAGGCGGTCAGCACCTCCTGAGCGCCGGCCGCTATACCGCCTGTACCCAGGCATACCATAATTTTAGGAATATTATTATTATTTGGCATGATTTATAATCTCTTTTACTTTTTTATTGGTTATTTTAGCATGTACCTCTTCATTTAACGTTACCACCGGCGCCAGACCGCAGCAGCCCAAACAGGCCACCTCCTGCAAAGTGAATTTACCGTCTGTGGTGGTATCTGCGCTATGTAAATCCAAAGCGTCCTTTATGCTCTCTAATATCTGCCCGCCGCCTTGCACATGACAGGCCGTTCCGCAACAGACCTTAAGCAGATTTTTTCCTTGCGGGCTAATGCGAAACTGAGCATAAAAGGTGACGACTCCGTATACCTTGCTGGCCGGTATTTTTAATTTATCGGCAATACACTGCATAACTTCCTCCGGCAAGTAACCGTATTGCGCCTGTACTTCCTGTAATATGGGAATAAGGCTGCCGGATTTGCCTTGATGCAACTTTAGTATGCTATAGGTTTTACTCAAATCAATAGGCTGCATTATTTATGACCTCTTTTTTTATAGTCTGACGGTTATTTCTGATAAATAATAAGTTTAAACAAATGCCGTTAACCCCTACAATAAACCAATGTTTTATTTTAATATCGTCTTGTTTAAGCGGGGTTTTTCACCTTAAAAACAGTTTAGTAATTTTATAGTTTGAAATATATTATAACACATACTATATTTTTTCAAGTTTTTTCCTAATCTTGTCAAGCCGACTTGATTTATGATATATCAGATGTTATCCTTTTTTTAATTACTGATGTTACGCAAAGTATGCTTTTTGGCGTAGGGTGGGTCAAGCCCGTATTGTGAAAGAGTTTAAACAATATCTTTTTAGGTGTATATTGTATTAATTGTTGCGGACCCACCTTCATTGTCCGCTGCCAGGTGGTGGATTCGGGGTAATCTTTTAACCATTTTGTGTTATTTGCTCATTTTTTGGTGTTCGGTTATATAAAAGCCCCTTAATCCACTCTACAGCTATAGCAGATGTTATTCTTTTTTTAAATTATTCAATTTAAACTCATTATCTTTTATATAGGTGTGATTATTATGAAGAGGTTCAGGATTTTATTAGTTTATTGTTTTATAGCGCTTCTCCCCTTGTCAGCTCAAGCGATAGAAAGCCAGGTTACTACGCTGGATAATGGTCTTAAAATAATTACCTTGGAAGACAAAAAATCGCCGGTAGTAACCTTTCAAATATGGTACCGCTTCGGCGCCATAGATGAGAACTCCGGCACAGGCGGGCTTACTCATTTGATGGAACATATGATGTTTAAGGGAACCTCTAAATATCCAAAAGGGGAATTCTCGCGCGTGGTAGCCAAAGCCGGCGGCACGGAAAACGCTTTTACCAGTAAAGAATATACCGCTTATTTTGAAAAATTCGCCAGTGACCGCATCGGGCTTTCCCTAACGCTGGAATCCGACCGGATGAAAAATCTGCTGCTGGACTCCAAAGAATTTGACCTAGAATTAAATGTGGTAAAAGAAGAGCGGCGCAGTTCCACAGACGATGACCCCTCGTCGGTTGTATTTGAGGAATTATATGCTTCAGCTTTTAAGGTACATCCCTATCGCTCGCCGATTATCGGCTGGATGACCGAACTAAACTCCCTTAAACATGAGGATTTAGTAGAACATTATAAAAAATACTATGTGCCCAGTAATGCCATTATCGTAGTAGTCGGTGATTTTGATACTGCTTCGCTTGTCGCTGAGATAAAAAAAACTTTTGGTATTATTCCAGCGGGCAAGCCCTATAAGCGCCGCATTCTAACCGAACCCGAACAATTAGGCGAAAAAAGAATAAAGATAAATAAACTAGCCCAACTACCCTTTATAACTATCGGTTATCACGTCCCTAATCTCAAGCACCCTGATTATTACGCGCTTGAAGTCCTGCAAAATATCCTGTCAGCCGGTAAAAGCTCAAGGCTGTATCAGGAACTGGTATATAAAAAACGTATCGCCCTATATGCCGGCGGCTATTATAACGGCGTCAAACTATCGCCTGGTCTCTTTATATTTTACGGCGGCTTGCAACCTGAAAAAACCACGCAGGAATTTGAAGAAGCGCTTTATGGACAGATCAAACAATTAGCGGATAATCTTATCACCGACGAAGAACTGCAAAAAGCCAAAAACCAATTGGAGGCGTCTTTTATTTTTGAACAGGATTCTATTTTTTATCAAGCTATGAAAATAGGTATGTTAGAAACAATTAACGCTAATCATAAAACATATCTGGAACACTTTATACCCAACATAAGAACAGTAACCAAGGAAGATATAAAACGAGTAGCGCAAACATACTTTATACCCAAAAACCGTACAGTGGCAATTTTAGTACCGGAAAACAACAAAAACAAGGAGGCTGCCCCTCATGCAAAATAAGCATAATAAACACTCTTATTTAATTTGTTTTTTATTATTGATATTATCCGTCCCTCTTTCACTTGAAGCCGCTCTAAGGCCTGAGCGTCAGGTGTTAGATAATGGTATGGTGCTTATTGTTATGGAAAAACATGCCCTGCCAATGGTAAATGTATCTTTAAGCTTTAAGGCAGGCTCCATATATGATCCCCCCGGTATGGAGGGACTGGCTAATATAACCAATAACGGCTTAAGTATGGGCACTAAAAAACGTAACCTTACACAAATTTCCCAAGAAATAGACTTTGTAGGCGGAATGCTTAGCAATACCACCGGTTCGGATTTTGCCCAATTAAACCTAAAAATACTAAAAAAGGATATTTCCGTTGGTTTTGATATATTGTCCGATATTCTGCTTAATCCAACATTCCCCGAAAACTAATTAGCCAGAGAACGAAAAGAGATTACCGCAGATATTATTCAGCAGGAAGACGATCCCAGGCAGGTAAGCGCTAAAGCTTTTTATAAATCAGTCTTCGGCTCTCATCCATATTGGCACCCTACTGAAGGCGTTCGTGAATCTGTTAACAATTTGTCTAAAAAAAGCGTAGAATTTTTCTACCAAAAATACTACCGGCCTAATAATGCGGTTATGGTAATCGGCGGAGATATTACTATGACCGAGGCAAAAGACCTGATAAAAAAATATTTATCATCCTGGGGCTCTAAAGCCATAGATTTTCCTGAAATAAATAACGCTCGAGATATTAAGGGAGTAAACAGACAGCTTATAGACAAGCCGCTAACACAAGCTACTGTTATGCTGGGACACATGGGAATCGCCCGCAATAATCCTGATTATTACGCCTGCTATGTTATGAATTATATTTTAGGCGGCGGCGGTTTTTCTTCAAGATTATTAACCAATATAAGAGATGAACAAGGCTTAGCCTACAGTGTCAGCAGTTATTTTATGGCCAATAGGCAGCCGGGCAGCTTTCAAATAATCGCTCAGACCAAAAATGAATCCGCTAAACAGGTGGTAAAATCTGTTTTGGCAGAGATGAAGAAAATTATTTACAAACCAATTACAGATGAGGAGCTGCAAGCCGCTAAAGCCTTTATTACCGGCAACTTTCCCTTAAAACTGGATACTAACAGTAAAATAGTCTCCTATCTAACCTATATGGAAAACCATAACTTGGGAATGGATTATTTGGAAAAATTCCCCAAATACATAAATACAGTAACCAAAGAAAAAATCCACCAAGCCGCCATCAAATACCTGCATCCAGATGACTATGTTCTGGTAATAGTAGGTAATCAGGCAGAAATCGGTCTGTAATAATAACATCGTGGTTCTTATAGTTTTTACGTACTTTACAAAAACACCTTTACTCATAAAGTACGCTAATTCCAAGGCGGAGCGAAGAATCCAACTGTTTTTGTGAACAAGGAGATTCTTCGCTTCAGAATGACAGAAAATAAGCATTTTTCAGTAGAAGTGAACAACCCTGACGCTAATTCAGGATAAGCCTATTTTTTAATTTTTAAAGTCAATGGAAAAAGAATTATATAATACACATCCATCATGACTGAAATTTCATGTCCTTCCCATAAAAACAGTAATCCATAATATATTGAAAAGATTGAATTCCCACTTTCGAGGGAATGACAAAACAAGAACAATTGTATGTCGAGGTATCTCAGCCTGAAACAAGCTCGTTGTTATTCTTAGGATTAGAATCTACCAGCATAACATGTGGGGGCAGATTCTTCACGGAATTTATCCTAGAATAAAGGACTTCGTTTAGTTCAAAATTACAATTCTTTTTAAGTCAACAATCTTCAGGATCATGTTGACTTAAGGGCTTATTATACTTAAAAAAACAGCTTTTTTTCATTGTCATTCTGAGGTCGAAGACTGAAGAATCTACTCGCATACGTGGGCAGATTCTTCAGTCCGCTTTTCTTCATTCAGAATGACAGCTGATCTGTCAACAATATTGAGCGTCAATCCCCCCGTAGCATCCAAAGTCAAATAACCCCAAATATAGTTTATAAACAAATTCGACCCTACGGTATAGGCGGCATATTATACCTGGTCGTTATTTCCACTCCCGTCAAACCGCGGTCATATACCGCCAGCTCATCCATTACTCCATGGAAGAAACCAGTATCTTCTCCAGAACCGATATACGCATTACCAACCCAGCTGCCAACCGGAGAGACAACAACCGGCGTATCAGCAACAGCGTTCACATAAAATGTCAAGGTATTCCCCAGCACAGCCACCCCGACATGCGTCCATACACCTGCCGTAACAGTCAGGCTTGAAGTATACCAGGCAGCTCCAATTCTGGCACTCAAAGTACCATCCGCATTCAAACGCAGCCCATAGCCTCCATAAGGCGAGTTATCATCATATTTATAGAAAATATATCCCGCCTCCAATGGAGATGCGGTTTTTATCCAGCCCTCAATTGTAAAATCACCCTGTATATTCAAAGTATCAGAATTAGCCACCCGAACACTATGACGGCTGCTGATACCATTAAAACTAAGCGCATTATTATACCTACCAGTTACCCAATTAGGCCCTGAACTGGAATTACCAACAAACCATGAATCCATAACTACATCCCCGGCAGCATAAGTAGCGCCAATATTATACGTATCCACATCCAATCTAATCGCCCCTACTGCATTAAGATCAGGCGTACCGCTGGTATAATCAGGATTATTAACATCAAAAGACAGTACCTGCCAGCCTTCAACCACATCAACATGATCAATGTTCTTGCCAATCTCCCATGCCCAACCGCCTGTACCGCCAAGATAACTGTCGTGCAGCGTAATCTGCACCCTTTGTATTTTGGCCAAAGTCGCAGCATCCTTAATATACAACATAATATTGATTATTTTATCGGTCATCTTGTTGGTAGTAGCGATATTTTTCCAGTATCTGGAATCAGCGCTGCTGGCGGATGTCTTTATCAGATTCAAAGCCCCCGTACCTTGATTATAGGTAGTTGTATTTAAGCTCAGACTACCTAAATTTCCATCCCAACCAGTAACATTGTCACAAGCCTCAATTAGCTCAAGTTGCCCCATTAAAACCCCGTCATTATTATTGGCAGTATCATCAGAAGCCGTACTGCCGATAGTCTCATCAAACATCCAGTGAGCCGCCATACCAAAAGCCGTAGTAGTAAATGAAGTCGGTACTGAATAATCCGACCAGTAGGTCTGATTATCCTGATGTCTAACGCGCCAATAATACTGCGTTGAATAAAGCAGGCTAGAAGATATGGTATGGCTGACTAAGTCGGTTGTAACCCCGCTGTCATATACTATCGTCGTAAAAGCAGCATTTGAAGCAATCTGCCACTCAGAGGCCTGATGTAAATCCGTAACATCCGGATCGGAAAACGCTGATGACTCCAAACTCGGCGCTATCGGCACATCGAAAATCCCGTCCGGCGGGGAGACATTCACCGGAGTATACGGCGCCAGACTGCCAAACGTCCCGCTGATAATTACAGAATCAACCATACTCCTGCCCAGCACATCTTTTATGCTGCCGTCAAGAGTTACAATATCACCTGTTGCCACCATAGCCTTGCTTCCCATAACAGGCACTAATACCCACAATTTTGCCGTTTTACCTACATTATCCCAACTGCGCCGCCAGAACGGCAAGAATGTCAAACCATTAGAATCGGTAAATCGAACATCTGAGCAATCTGTATTAAATACGTTGAAATCAACATAATTGGGCTGGGCTGGATTATTGCCCTGAATATCTATTTCACCTACTTGATGACTAAATAACATTGTACCTGTATTTTCTGTAATAGTAACCGGCCATCTGCTCGACCAACTGGTAAGCAATGAAGACTCTTGCACGCCAATCTGCCAAGTAGGCTGTGGGTCGGCAAACCTGCGGCGGTAATACAAAGCTTTTATCTTTTCTTCCGACAAAACCCCCTTATAAATAGCCGCCTCATCCATATTTCCCCTAAATTCACCCCAATCAGCGCTCAAGGTTAACGGTTTACCAGAAACATCCAAACTTCCGGTTAAATTAGAAATATCAGCGCCGGCGCCACTCTGGTTTACCCCATTTACATATATAAATCCCTTGGAAGCATTTCTATCAAATACTACTGCTACATGGTACCATTCATTTAAAGTTATTACACCCGGAGGAGTTCTAATACTAAATAAATTCGCATCCGCATATCCACGTCCCCAAACTTCCACACTACCATCACTATTAATTTGGCCGGCAATCCAAGTACATGCAGGGCTAGTCTGCCAAGAGCGGCAATAACCACTTTTAGCAAACCATCTTATATAATCCGGTGCATCAAATGAAGAAAATGAAGTGGCTTTTAACCAAGAAACAACACCAAAGCTATCAACCCCAAAATGTAGACTTGAAGAATCCGGTATGCCGACATATTTATTCTTAGCGCCACTAAACCCTAAATGATCACCACTAATAAATTGCTGGTCAACACTATCCCATTTACCGCCATCATTACCCTGCCAAGCAGCAGTATTATAGTCGCTAGCATTATTATTCCCCGAAGAATCCTGTATCTGCCCCGAACCCTCATCCATATGCCATAGACCCAACAAGTTTAGATCATCGTTGGGAATTTTGGTTAAGGTAGCTGAATAATTACTAGCATCTGCTGCCGATACATTACCGCCTTCTAAATATATTGTAGCTTTACTCACTTTTACGGCTGCACCACTCAAAGTAACAGTAAGTCTATCATTAGTATTAATCACACTATCCCAAACCACACTACTAATATTACCGCTACTGTCCAGCCAGCTATGACTATTGCTTAACTGTAACACACTGTCAATATTGGAACTATCAATCGGATATCCATTCGTTGTGCCGCTAAAACTAAAAACTACAGTATCACCAATTTGAACGCCTGGATTAATTCCTGTGTCAAAAGCAGTAGCGCTTAATAACGAAGAACCATAAAAATCTTTAATTTCAGCATCAGACAGAGCTTTACTAAAAATAAACACTTCATCTAGCGATCCATTAAACGTACAACGCCAGTTATAACCACACGTCCAATCAACCGGTCTTATACCAAATTTAAGCTCCGTGCTATTGGGAACAACCGGATTATTCTTTTCCCATGAATTTACAAGCTCACCGTCAATATAAATTTTTAAGTTTTTAGTACCCACCACAGTAGAATCATAGGTCAGCGCCATATGATGCCATTCATTGGGTTTATTGTAAGGAACGTTTATTTGGACCCAGCCTTCATTTTCCAAGTAAAGACGTGCGGATAATGTTGCCCAGTTATCATCAGTATAAGGAAATACGTATCCGCTGTTTCCGGCATCTTTAGATATCACATGTTGTCCATGCGGTACTCCTTTATAAGTAGCGGGCTTGCCATAAACCCAAGCCTGTATAGTCAATTTGTCCGTAAGGTCCAAGCTGTCAGAATCAGGTATGTTTGTAAAATGAAATGGATAGTCCATCCCATTAAAATCCAGCGCATGACTGCCGACCTTACCGGCAATCCAAGCTGGATCGCTCCTTGTACCGCCAGGAGCTTCCCCCAGGTAGCCATGATTATTATTAGGGCTTTCATCATAAAAATCAAATCCATCAATGGGATTGGGGTCATTACCGCCTTCGTCAAGTCTCCAATGCCCTACCAAGCCGGCATAAGCTACCCCAAAAGTTCCATTAATAACTACTGAATCCATTATAGGTTCACCCATACCAATTATTTTAAACCCGCTGGTTTGATTCAACGTAATAATATCCCTAACCGCCACAGACGGCGCTCCGTTGGTATCTGACAAAACAACGGTCAATGTATCATTTGGATAATCTCTTTGGCTCCAAATAGTTGTATAAATCTGGCCATTACCATCAAGCCAGCTATGATTATTGTTCAATGACAACACACTATCGATATTAGTATTATCAATAGCCAAGCCGTTAGTCTCACTAATAAAATTTATAACCACCTTATCTTGTACTTGAATGCCGTCGCCGTTGCCTGATGAATCCTCAGCAACAGCAGTATCCAGCCAACTGCCATAACTACTTTTCACCTCAGCGGCAGTTATTGCACGGCTATATATAATTACTTCATCCAACATACCATCAAACCTGCAAACAATTTTATCGCCAGTACAACCCTCAGGCCTAGCGCCAAGATTTATGGGTAGACTATTAGTCACGATCTTACCAGTATGGTTCCAAGATTGGCTCAACTCGCCATCCATATAAATTTTAAGATTATTACTGCTGATATTACTATCATAAGTCATAGTAAGATGATGCCATTCAGCAACTTTATTATATACTATATCCTCCCTCACCCAGCCTTCAGTATCCAAATAAAGATAAGCCCCCAGGTTCTGCCAGTTATCCGTACTAAAAGGAAAAACATAACCACTGGCAACGCCAGCCTTAGAAACAACATGTTGCTGCATCGGTATACCATAAAATTCCGATGGCTCACCGGAAATCCATGCTTGAATAGTAATTGCATCAGAAAGATTCAGTGATTCCGAATTAGGCACTACCGCATGATTATAAGGATATGCACTTTGATTAAACGATAGGGCGCTCGTGCCCACCCGACCAGCTACCCACGCAGGATCACTCCTGCAGGGGCTATCTTCCGGATTTACCCCCAAATAACCATGATTATTCTTCATAGTATCATCATAAAAATCAAAGCCGTCATTTGTCAACGGGTCATTGCCGTTCTCATCCAGTTTCAAATACATAACCGCCGATTCAGGAATAAAGCCGAAACTCCCTTCTATTCCCACAGTATCCATTATCGGATTATTGTTTTTATCGATAATCTTAGAACCTATCGTTTGATTTAAGGTAATCAAATCTCTAGGCACAACAGTAGGTACACCATTACTGGCAATTAAATTAACGGTTAAGGTATCATTATTGGTATATATACTGCTCCAGGTAACGCTTCCCAAGTTCCCTCCGCTATCTAGCCAGCTATGACCATTGCTCAAAAACAGCACACTATCAATATTGCTGTTATCTATCGCAAGACTATTTGTTTCACCGCTAAACCTTATAACCACCTGATCTCCGGTTTGAATCCCGTTTCCATGAGTAGAAGCATCATAAGCAACAGCGCTATCCAGCAAAGTTCCATAACTGTTTTTTATATCCTCTGGACTCAATGCCCTGTCATATATTACTGCCTCATCTAAATAACCGCGTAACTTACATATCAGCTTAGCATAACCACTACATGGGGTCGATTTTGTTCCCAAATAGATCGGTAAAGTATTAGACCTTATTTCTCCAGTCTGAACCCATGAATCAGCCAACTCACCATCTATATAGATACTTAAATTATCACTCGTGGTTGAAATATTATCGTAAGTCATCGTAAGATGATGCCACTCACCAACCATGCTGTAATTAACAGTCTTTGTAACCCAACCGGTACCTTCTATATATAACTTAACAGATAATGTTTCCCAGTTATTATCACTATATGGAAACACAAAACCTGAACTAGTGCCAATTTTTGAAATTCCATGCTGTTCATAAGGATAATCTTGGAAAGTAGCTGTTTTACCATAAAACCAGGTTTGAATGGTAAGCTTATTAGTTAAATTTAAATCAACAGAAGGAGGAATATACGCAAAATCACCCCTGTAACTAGCGCCATCAAAACTAAAGGCGCTATCTCCCAGCCTGCCGCCAATCCAACTAGGGTCTTCAGAATCCGCAAATTCAGGATTAGGTCCGCGATATCCATGATTTACCGCCAGCTCATCATAAAAATCATACCCGTCGCCCGCTATAGGATCACTGCCATTTTAATCAAACCTCCAATAAGCCATATAATTTCTGGATAAACCAAAATTCCCGGTAATATTTACCGAACCGATTATACTATTACCCAGCTTGTCTTTAATAGTTATACCGTCCAACGTTACTATATCCCCAACAGAAACAACAGACGTATCGTCTAAAGTAAGAATTAATACATCATTGGGATTATTCGGATGTGTGGATGACCAAACCCCTGTACTTTGCAGTACCCAGGTGCGCCCAGGTTTATCCAGAATAAGCACACTATTAATGTTACTATTATCAATAACAGGGCCATTGGTCTCCCCGTCAAATTTAATAACAACTTGATCCCCTGCTTGGAATCCGTCTCCTAAACTTGATGCGTCATTTGCTCTGGCGCTCTTAAACAAAACTTTATAATGAGTTGCTATCTCAGCAGGAGACAAAACCTCTTCGTAAAAGACTACATCATCCATAAGACCCTGATAATAATAATTTGTTCCCGAAACATTACCCAAGCGTTTTCTGTATCTGGTTAACTCGCTCCAGCCTTCATTTTTACCCAGAGCAAACCCAGTTGCAGAAACATGGACCTCCGGCTGCCCATTTATATACAATCGTATGCTTGTATCATCCCAGGTTAATGCGACATGCGACCATGCCGCCTCCCGCACATAAGCGGTAGAGCTGAATATCCACTGGTTTGTTGTTGTAGTCGCCTCAACCCTGATACGCTCGTCAGCGCCCAAAAGTATTCTTAAGCCATTACCATTGTCATCTTCTAAAGATACAAATGTTCTTAAATCAGGACTTGCTTCCGGCTTTAGCCAGCCTTCTATTGTTCCCTGCTTGGCGCCATTTAAGATTCCATACGGTATCCATATATAATCATTATCTCCATCAAATCTCACGGCATTATCATATTTACCCAAAACACTCCAGCGATCTTTAACGCCGGCACACCTTCCATAATTAACATTATTAACGCTGTCTACCGCAATTGCACTACCAGTATCTTCATCTAATTTCCACCAGGCAACAGCGCCATTAATAGCCCCAAAATTACCGCCCAATCTCCTGGCAGCCTTAATCCCATTCCCGTATTCATTCAAAATACTGCCATCAGGCGTAATCATATCACCCGGTTCTATAGTAGCCCCTCCCGCCAGGGTTATCGTTAAAGTGTCATTTGGATATTTTTTTTGACTCCAGGTATAGATACTACTATTACTCCAGATATGTCCATTATCTAATGCAAGCGCTGTATCCAGATCACCTAACACAGCGCCGTTAGTCTCGCCGCCAAAATCAATTATTACCTGATCTCCGGGCTGCAAGCCGTCGCCGCCGCCTGAAGCATCATAAGCCATCGCCCGTTTAATTGAAGAAAAATACGTCTCATCAGAACCCACATCATAGTAATTCACCAATGGAGCAGGATTATTATCATAGTCATATACATTAGAATACACAAATTCATTTCCTGTAAAATTTATTAGCGTGGAGGTGCTTTGTAGATGTGAATCCATATTTGCCTCATCTACAAAATCAGGCCATACCCCAACATTATATAAGGGGGTTGGCCCATGCAGGCCAGCCCAGGTGGAGGCATTATAATAATCGCCGCCAACTTGCAGAAAATCATTAAAATCAAATGAATTATAACTATCAAAAGCACGCCCCTTACCGCTGCCGCCGCCAAGTATCTTGTCCCAAATAATATTATTGCGAATATGAACCTCCGGCAGAAAACCGATTAATTGGGTATCGCTCATTCCATACTGATTTGAATAAAGAGTATTATTTTCTATATATATTTGAGTATCAGGATCATCAACCAACAACACACCGCCGACTTCTAGGGCTACCAGGCCTCGAGGCAAAGGCCAACAGCCACAAGGATAACCATGGTTGTGTATGTTGTTATTACGTATAAGAATCGGGCCTTCCCCTCCATCAGTTATACCAATAAAAATACTTTTACCCGGAAAACTGTCAGGATTCATTGTATACGAACCTAGGCCTATGGGGGAATAATTTCGATATATATTGTTTTGCTCAATCAATGTCAATGGTCCGTGAAGCTTACCAATACCAATAGCCACAGGCCCTCTGCCTCGAGTAGATGTATTTGAGTGAAGGTCATTATTCGCAATAGTCAAATATCCTCTAAAATATGTCCCAATACCGGCAACATTATTTACTGTCGGAATCCCATATTGAACCCTATTGCCCACCGCCCAATTACTGCTGATTATATTTTTTATTATTTCCACTCTATCATCAAAATCAGAATTAGGCGCTACCACTCCTATAGCTCCGGTTTGATTGTTATGCAGTTTGTTAGAATAAATCCGCACACTGCCTAAGCTGATATCACTTTGCGCCCGAGTGTTCTTTATCCCAATACCGCTTCCGCTGTTGTCATAAATATAGTTACTGCTGATTATCACAGTATCCTCAAACGACATATCAACTAAACCAATACCTTGATTCCTGACCAATATATTACAAGTATATGTATACAGAACCGATAAACCTACAGGCGGGTCCAACTGACACGGAGTAAATATACCGGAACTAGCTATTGTATTATCTATAATGGATAAATTTCCAATTCCATTTGAAGCGCCAATAGCGCCTGCGGTATCACCTGTATTATGTCTAAAGTCATTACTGAAAATATTTACGGCGCCGCCGCTTAATTCAAAGATACCTATACCGCCGGCGCCAACTCCGCTATCAGTATTAGATACTATTGTATTATTTAAAATCTCTACCGTACCGGCAAAGCTGTTTAGACCAATCCCGCCGGTCACATCAAAAGATGCTCCGCCGCCATTATAGCTTATCGTATTATGTTTAATATAATATGTACCGCCCACTTGCACATCTTTGTGCAAATTATATATAGCGGTTACTTCAGCCGTCGTTAATGCCCGGCTATAAACAGCTGTCTCATCAATTATTCCTTCAAATGACTCGCCAATTTTTAAAGGATTGGCATCAACATCTATTAAACCAGTTTGGGTAGTGGTATATACAGCTCCATCCTGATAAATACTTAACAAAGCGCCATCATAGGTTAGTGCAAGGTGCGTCCATTTATTTGTATTTATGGTTGCACCGCTGACACATTTTTCACCGCCTGAAATAGAGACACAACCCGTAGGAACCCCGCTTGCTAAAGAAAGACGATAAACAGTCCCTTTTTTCAGCAAATGATCGGCGCCATTAAAATTTAACGGCTTTATCCAGCCTTCAATAGTTATTTGATTAGCTAAATCCAGACTGGCAGAATCGGCAACTTGCACATTATCGCTAATTCCGTCAAACTCCAGCGCATAACCGGAAACCGTCTCATCAGTCCAATTGGCTCCATTGATATTCCCATCATTATTATCTGCGCTGTCAAAAGCAGTAAGACCGCCTCCCTCGTCAAAATACCACAGGGAGACCAAACCATCAGGCATACCAAAGCTTTTAGTAATCGCCTGATAATTCTTAACCGGCCTGTCGTCTACATCTTTAATACTGCCGTCCATAATAATAGTATCGCCAACGGATATAGTAGGCGCACCGTTGGTATCGCTTAGGGTAATGGTAAGCGTATCATTGGGATAAGACTGAGCGCTCCACAGCGCGCTGCTAATAGTTCCATCGGCATCCAGCCAAGTATGACCGTCACTTAGAGCCAAAACCGTATCTATATTGGCTGCTGTTATCTGCCGACCGTTAGTCTGCCCGCTGAACTTAAGAACGACCTGATCGCCTGCCTGAACGCCAGGGCCGCCGCCTGAGGCATCATTAGCCGCCGCCATCCATAATAAGCCGGTATAATGAAAACGCTCCTGAACCTCTGAACTGGATAAAGCTCGATCATATAAAACAACCTCGTCAATAACGCCTGAGAAGAATTTATTATCATACTTACCAATCTGTAAGGTACCGGTACTGACCCCATTAATACTATACGGCCAGTCTATACTGTTATTCTCAATTCCATTGCTGGCATTTATGTATAAACGCAGTTTACTTCCATCTGTAACCGCTACCACATGATTCCAGGTATTTAGGGCAAGCGCTTCCGTGCTTTCCACATTTCCCTGATGCGTACCGGAACAGTCGTCCGAAGAATACCACCTGACATGCCCGTTACTCATAAAATAAAGCATATATTGCTTACAGGCATCTTCTCCGTCGAGTACATTATTATTAAGCCATTTATTTAAAATAGCCGTATCACTCGCGGGATAGGCCGTGGGATAAATCCAGGCCTCCGCCGTCATAGCCGGCGCCTCCAACATTAATGTACCGCTGTTAAAACCAAAATGATCGGCTGGAATAACTTGCCTGGAAAACAGCGCTACATTCTCATATTCCAAAATTACGCCGGGCGGGGCAGTTGCCTCCTGCACCAAAAATGAATCGCGATAATATTCCAACCTTAATGAATGCCAGCCGGCGCTTAATGCTATACTGCCAGATACCTCCTGCATTCCGCTGTGAATAGTCCAATCACTGAATACCAATTGATTATCAACCCACAATTTTTGACCGTCATCTGCGGTTGAATAAAATGTGTATGTTCCATCGGCATCCGCTTTAACATAACCATCAAAACGCATTGAGAAATAGTCCGGGCCGACAGAAGTTGGAATCCATGAATCCTGCGGATCACCGCTCCAGACCCAGCTATTATCACCGTCACTCCAAAGCCATGAATCCTCATCAGCCGGAAAATTTATCCCGGTAAATATATCAGAATCAGCAAAGGTATCAAAATTTGTCCCGTCATAGTAAGAACCCCTGATAGCGCCAGGTATAAGTCCGGCTATTTCAGCATAATCATCCGTGCCGTCATAGGACAAAGCATTTCCTGATTTACCCGATGCTATCCAACTAGCGCCATACACAATGCCATTATTTTCGGCAACGGTTTCGTCATAAGTAAGGGTACCGACTCCTTCCTCAAACTTCCAATAGCCTAAAGCGCCCGCCGGTATACCGCCTTCTAAACGGCTGAAGCTGATTTTACCAACTCCCATTCCGGCAAAGCTATTGCCATGATTGTTCCCCAATATATCAGCCCTGCCAATAATATTGTTGCTAATAATAGTTGTATCACCATCTGAATGTTCAGCCAAACTAACCCCGAAACCATCATTAGTACAAATGATATTGTCTTTAATTATATTCAAATAACCCGCATTAATCCTAATACCCGCATCAGGAGTAGTGGTACCCGGCACTTTAGGATATCCCCTACCATTGTCGTAGATTTTATTACCAATAACTTCAAACACATTGGTATTTCTAGCGCTTAATCCCACTCGGACATTAGAGTAGATATGATTATATTTTATACTTACCGACGGCTCCGTCTCAAAGCCGCTGATTCCCACGCCGAAACGCCAGTTAGCATAAATTCTGTTACTGAAAGTCGCGTCATCCCCGCCAATTACCGGAGTAGAGCTATCCATAATGCTGATGCCGTCATTAGCATTATTATAGATTTCATTCCTGTAGATTTTTACACTGCCGGCATTATTTAAGTTAATCCCCGAATTACCGCCGGAGCCTTCCGGCTGAGCGGAAATACCGTTATTGTAAATATTATTATTGCGAATAGTGGGATCAGCCCCCATTGCAAGAGCGACACCGCCGCCTATCGGCTTGCCATCGCATCCGATGAATTCTCCATTGCGCCCGTTACTATAAATATCGCAGTTTTGAATTATCAGATTTTCAGCATGCTCGCCAAAAATCAAAACACCGTACCCCTTATTCCCGACAACCTGTGCTTGATAACCGGGTGTCGCAATACAATCAATTGTTTCATTACAACTGCCGGGCTGGGTGCAATCACGAACAATACCATGACCTTCTCCTGAACTGCCGCCGCCCGGGATTGTAGTGCCGTCATAGATAATGCTGCCTAACGCATTATTAACATTCACATTATCTCCAAAATTATCGTGAAGAGAATTACCTGAAATAACCAGCTTTTTGCCTGCGTCTAAACCATAGACGGCAATCCCGCCGTCTCCGCCGGGAATAGCTACAGGCGGACACTTTTCATTGCCGGTTGAATTACCATTATAGGAAATCTCATTACCCGCCCCCACTGTACCAATCCAGCCGTCAGTATTATCCAGGGCAATACCGGCATATAGGTTATAGCGGATAGTGTTATCTGTAACTGTATCAAAGTAGCTTGCTTTGGCCTGAATACCGGAGGCCGCCGAACATGAATACAGCGAATTACAGGTCGTCCCGTCATCCAATGGCTCACCTTTACGATACTTCTTATCCCGCCGGCCATTGGTGCTTATCAGATTAGAGGTAACCGCCAAACCCGAGCCTTTGGGATAATCATATGTCCTGATACCGGATAAGCCGAAATTTTTAATGGTATTACTATGTAAGGTAGCGCTGGCCACATAAGTTGCGCTTTGACCCAGCATACTTATGCCGTAATCACCACCGGAACCGATTACCGTATCATTATCCAAAATATTTTTACTGATATTAAAATCAAACAGGTTATTTTTCAGCCTTATTCCATCTTTTAGATGACTATACACCCTGTTATCAGAAATCTGTACACTGGCAGTAGCCCCGCCTGCATTTTCCAGTAGCGATATACCATAAACATTATTTTGTATACCTATATTATCTTTTTTATTGTTTCTAATTGTAAGACTTGCATCGGTAAAATCGATCCACCTAATACCGATTCCGCTAGCCTTTTTCCCTTGTACTGGATGATAATGGTTGGAAATGCGGTTGCTGGTAATAACCAAAGTGGTTAGAGTTCCTTTAGCCAAGGCGGAGGCGCCAATTACCCCGATACCGCCAACCGTAGAGCTAGGGTCGGTTTGATTGGAATTTATGATGTTATTGTTTATGGTAACACTGGTACTACTTGCAATATCCTGCGGCTCTAATACGCCGATACCGCCTGGTATGCCGCTGGTAATTAAGGTATTAATGGTAGTTACATTATAGGCTACGGTATTATTACTTATATCAGCCGTACCGGCAAATTTTTTAAGACCGATACCCGCCGCCCGATCGGTCGCCTGATTATAGCTTATGGTGTTTGCGCTTATAGAGATAGTCCCCTGATTTGTCAAAGCATCATCCACGCTAACCCCGATTCCGCCAAGCAGGTTCCCTGCGCCAAGAGCGCCGCCGATAGTATTACCGCTAATCTGCACAGTATCACCGCTGGTTAAATCGGCCATACTTATCCCGTAACCATTATTATTGCGAATAGTATTACTGCTCGTAATACTTACATCAGCACACTCATTAATCGCCACACCCGCTGCAATAGGTACAGATGTTGAACCATTGCCATTTGATGAAATTGTATTATCAGTAAGCTTAATCTGGCCGGTTATCTCTCTTAAACCTACTCCAGTCAAAGTGTTTTTATAAATCTGGTTATTATTAATCTGTAACGCTACATCGGTCCTGATAAAACCAATACCATTACGGACAGAATCAGTAATCTCATTTTGGTTGATATTAACAGCGCCCGTCCCTCCGGTTCCGCCGATACCGCCGGCCATATCACCAATATTGCCTCTAATGATATTAGCAGCCTGAACCCCTATGTTTACCGTACCGCCCATCAAATCTCTGATACCAATACCGCCGGCAGCGCTCTGGGTGCCGGTATTTTCTAATATTTGGTTACCGTAAATATTCGCTGTACCCGAAAAATTATAAACAGCGATACCGCCGGCCATATCAATTCCCATAGCAGAGCCGCCATTGGAACTAATAATATTATTACCGTTGATATACACTGTACCGGCATTACTTGCCGCTTCATTTATACCGATTCCAATACCACCGGTAGTATTACCCGCTCCAGATGCCCCGCCAATAATGTTGTTACGGATAGTAACTTGATTGCCGGCTGTCAAATCCGCCACAGCAATACCTAATCCATGGTTATCCTTTATGGTACAATTCTCAACGATTATTCCATTACAATCATTAATACGCACTCCGGCACACATCATAACGCTCGGCATTGTCATTCCTCGCCCATTATGAGTAGCTGTCAGATTGCTCAGAGTAACGTTATTAACGCGTATCAAAGAAATACCGGCATGATTATTCGAATGCAACCGGTTATCAGTCAGCTTAAGCGTTCCATTAAAATCCCGCAGGGCAATTCCCCCGCCCTGGTCAAGCCCGCTGCTAAAACCATTGGAAACAACCATATTACCCTGAACCGTAAAACTGCCGATAGCATTATCAATCGCAATACCATTAAAGGCATTGGCAAACACATAATTATTGTATATTTCAAAATCGCCGCGGCTGGCATGAAAGCCTATTCCCGCATTTTCGCTGTTATAGACAATATTGTCGCGAATAAGCCCGGAAGCCCTGCTGCCACCGCCGATTCCGGCATCACCGCCATTACTGTATACAGTATTGCCAATAACCTCAGCCTGAGAATTAGAGTGCATTCCAATACCTACATTGGCATTTCCGTAAACTATATTACCCACCACACTGGCATTACTGCGGGCATAATTTCCTATACCGTGCTGAGCATTTTCATAAACTATATTCCGCTCAATACTAGGCGTCGCATCATCGCGAGAACCAATACCCGGTCCAAAGTTTTTAGTCACCCGATTGCGTACAACACGCGCCATGGAATTGCCCCGAAGAGCAATACCCACATAACCATTACCGGGAAACCATCTCATAATCTTATAGTTATCTCCCATAAGCGGATGTACCGCATACCCGGGCGATACTGTACAGATTTGAGTGGCGCCCGCATAACCGGTAATACGCACCATCTTAGGTTTGCCCAAACCGCTGGTTAAGATAAGCACCATATTTTTATAATAATCATCAGTAGGACTAGCCCCGCTATCCAATTTTACTTGATTATCCGCTAAGCCGCCTTGACTGCCCAAACTGTTATCGCGTTCCAAATCTGCA
Organism: bacterium; assembly: GCA_024276125.1. Lineage (GTDB taxonomy): Bacteria > SZUA-182 > SZUA-182 > SZUA-191 > JAJRXT01 > JAJRXT01. The sequence goes on along the minus strand of JAJRXT010000015.1, from coordinate 8,542 downwards.
AAATGTGAACCGATCAAATTATCTTCAATCCGGGGAGCGGCATTGTCTCTGGCGCCGACTCCGTTTAAGCCGTTTAGCCCGATACGATTATCAAAAATCCAGGCTGATGAAAACAGGTTGTTACCAATCCCCATACGCGCATTATTGTAGATATCACAGCCGGTTATCGTAGGCGAAGTACCCTCAGAACCGCCAATTCTAATTGCATCAGCACAATTTGTAACCTTACAGTCAATCAGCATGGGCGATACATTGGTACAATAAACCCCTATTTGTTTTTTATTCGCCCCTTCTATTTTTATACCTTCTACAACCACATCATCAGCCGTATAAAGTATCACCGGCCCGCTTCCGCGAATCACGGTGCAATCAGGCCCCTCACCTAAAAAGCTGACGCCCGGTTTCATTCTAATAACATTCTTGCCGATGTTATAAACCGTAACCCCGGGATTACAGCCATCAAAATATACATAACCCCCATCTGCGGCGGCGCTGTTTATAGCGCTATTTATATTGGCATACTGCTCAGTAGTAATCACTGAATTGGTTACAGCATGAGCAACGCCAAGACCGGGAAATTTAAATGGTTCAGTCGTACCAAAGGAAAAATTATCATAGCTCACATCATAGCCCTTTCCGGTCTGCTGCCAAAAACCGGCATAACCGCCAGTAAACGGGGCGCCGGAATCGCTGCCTACCAGCCAGCGCTCATAATTATACGGTTTAGCTGTATCAGAAGAAGCATAAAGGGCAAACTGACCGCCTGATACCAACAATTTAAGGTGATAATTGGTGTTGATATCAATTGTATGGACAGTGGTGTCAGCCAAAACGCTAAGCGCTCCATTATCTATCCGATAGAAAGAAACCGTATCAGTCGCGCCATTGCTTTCTATACAAGCCGCATAACCACCACTATAGACCACCGATTGTTCATCTTTTTTTTGAAACAATATAGCGCCCTGGGTCCCCTCCGCCTTAAGCTTAACATCAGCCTGCAAAATAAAATCATCTGGAAGTACAAAATCACCCACTACAATATCCTGATTATCTGAATACGGCCTTAAGGCATAGCCGCCACCGGCATAACCAGTAGTATTCCAAGAACCGGCAGCTTGCCAGCGGTCTTGATAATCCTTAATTACAATATTATCAAATTCCACATTAGATACAGTAAGCCCGCTCGCAGAATCAGGCTGCCAAATACCCGCTTGCCCGTAAAGATAATGGATTGCCCCAATATATTCAGTAGTAGCGCTAGCCGCACCAGTAACAACCAAGCGGATTTTATTGCCCGGCGTAGTAAGCTTTAAATTATAAGCGCCGACAACCGCGCTAATAGGCGCTTGCGCCACCACAGTAGCGTCGCCTACATCATATATACCAATACGGGCGTTGGCTAAATCCACAAAAGCCGCATAGCCCGTAGTTCCCACCTCGCTACCGTATAATTTGCGAATTAAAAGATAACCGGCCTCGCCGGCATCTAAAGTCAAATCAGCGCTGTATTGCAAATCACCGGCAGAAAAATTGTGCGCCAGATACTCGCCATTCTCACCGGATACGCTCAATTTACTGCCAATAGAGTTATTACAATTAATACCGCCGAAACGCAGCCATTTATTCAAATATGCAGCGTAAAAATTATCGCTTACGCCGTTAAAATCCTCATCGAAAAACCCCTCATAAAGGGTTAAGGGCTCTCCATAGGGATAAAAAACATTTCTATTAGCCAAAGCGCCCATACTCTTATTACCGGCAGAATCCACCCCGCGCAATCTGAATTTATACTTACCCTCCGGCAAATCATAAACCGTAACCGCAGTGGCCAAATTGCTGATATTAGTCTTCCATAAAACCCAGTCACCAAACGTACACAGCAGACTGTCCTCCAGACCGCCGCCGCAGACCAAAAGTTCATAATAGGCCAGATCCCCGCCAACTACACAACCAGCAGACGCGCCGCCCGGCGCGTCTATGCTGGCATCCCAGGTTAAAGACACCACACCGGCCGCCGAAACCTTGGCTTTTAGATAAGAAACCTCCTCCGGCGGGGTACTGTCTGCGGCAATACAGAATTTACGGGTAGTAGACAAATGATTGTTTTCATAATCATAGGCTGTAATAGTGGCGTTCACCATCACATCATTATCATAATCACATTCGGGATGATAAAAAACACTATAATTACTATATAATGGAGTATTACTAATTACCGCATATGAATAAATAGAACCATTATATAAGGTCTCAATAAAGCCGCCGCCCATATCATAGGTAGCTACATTCAGCGTGGCGCTGTATATATTAACTCCGGCCGCCCCGTCTGTTAGACGAAAATCTATGGGAATATCAGCAGGCTGTAAATATGCACAAACATCATCCGGCTTGGGAAAGAAATCCGCCAACTGCGGAGCCGTTACATCCCCGCTTGAGGTAATAAAGGAATATGGTGTCATAGTATTACTAAAAATATTCCCCTGTGCGTCTGCCGCATAAAGACCAATATCCACCGTACCAATTCCAAAACCCTCAAGAGCCGCCGGCGCAAACAATATCTTATACTGGCTGGCATTATTATAATCAGGTAAAATGATAAGCTCGGCATCGCCATAAGAGTATTGCCCGCTATACACCGGAGAATTTACCTGCACCTTTATAGTGTTGCGGACAATCCCATCCAGCGCTAAACCCGAATTAGCGGCGCTGCCGATACCTTGATCTTGTAAATAAATGCTGACCGGCGTATATGGCGAGGCGGACGCTGCGCCATCCGGCGGATTAATCGACACTACGGCAGGCGCCGCCGTATCTGCCGGCGGAGAAACGGGAAAAGGAACTACCCTCGGCCAAAAATACTGATAATCTGCCGGCGGATAGGTAAAATTACAGTCCGGTCCCAAACGCTGCCCGTCTGTATCGGCACATAAAGCGCCATTTTTGTAAGTGTAAGTATACACCGAAGAATTAGAGTATATATGATAATCCTGCGTAGAAGGATAAATATGATTCGGGTCTTCAAAAAACGGCAGGGGGGTAGCGCCATAATATTCCCCGTAATAATACGTATTCTCTCCGGGCAATGCACCGTTTAGCAAATAGCCGTCGGACACTCCGTCGGTATCAGCATCATTACTCCAGGCATAGACCAGATTATAATCCACCGCATTAGCATCAATCCTGCCGCGCCGAGAACGTATTTCATATAATTGCCCCGCCGCAGGCGGAGTAACCCACGTTGGATATTCTATAGTAGCTACTTTAGTTGAGCTATTATAAGCTGTAATCATAGCCTCTACCGGCAACCCCATACCGCTGCCCGGCAATACCAACATCATACCTGCATAAGCATCATCATTACCCGAAGCCGCAGAAGCCGCCAGTTGCACTTCATTGGCGCCTAAGGCGCCCTGAACCGGCAATGTACCGCTATGTTCAACCCGGCCGGGATCCAGATTAACCCCAAGAAAGCAGCGCCCGATAATATTATGCTTTAATTCCTTAACCAGGGCGCCGCCTTCAATATAAACTTGGCTTACATCATAACGCCCGTCAAACCATACATCGCCCGCTAAAATATTATGATTGAATTTCCTGACGATAGCGCCCGGCTTAATTCTTCTTAATTCAAAACCATCCGCCAAACCAATAGCGCCGGCGCCTACGGTATAAAGTTTTATCACCACATCATTCGATATGGCTTTAAATGTAAAACTCACCTTGCTCCAAGCCGAAGAGGTTACCGCAAAAGTAGTGTATACATTATTATAGGCCGCCTCTGATAATTGCAGATATACAGTACCTGTCCCTGATGCTCTAGTCAGCCAGCCGCTGAAATAATACTCCTGCCCGGCGCTTACCATTGCCGGATAATACAAATAACTGCTATCCGGCCCGCCTTCGCCAAATTCCTGAGCCGAACCGCCTTCTTTTACCTGAACGATATTCTCACTAGCGTAAATACTACCGGCCATTTTCCATTCAGGGGCTACAGTATAACAACATTTTTCTACTGTAAATATCTCATTATCCTCAAAACCGCCGTTAAATAAATATCCGCCGTAATCTCCAACATCAATTCCACCCAACAGCACATTAAAGCCAATAGTCCCGGGAAAATTATCAGCCAGCAGGTTATGCTCCACCTCCACCGCAGAATCTATAGCGGAAAGCCCCACCCCGCGGTTATTTAGGATTCGGTTATAATTAATCAATACATCCGAATCATTAAATACGGCAATAGCCGCCTTGCGCCCCGGCCACAGGCTGGCAGCGGAATTACTGGTTATATCATTATTTGTAATCTGCACATAAGAATTATTTACGGCAATACCAACCCCGCGGTCAACGCCTTCATTATCATGTACATAATTACCTTCAATCAATACCCGATTTTCACGATTACCGCTGTTGCGCACAGCAATTCCCACCTGATTCCAGTATACTTCATTACCCTCGCCGGCCGCCGAACCGCCTATACGAGCCGCCGCAGTCGCAGAATCCCGCACCGACATAAAAGACATGCCAATAACATTGTTCTCAATCCAATTACCGCGCACATCAGGCGCCGCCCAATCACGGCTTCCTACTCCCGCCCAATGATTATAATTGATATAATTGTTGCGTATAACCGGCATAGCGCCGTCCATACTGGCCACCGCAGCGCAATCTATATTATCGAAAGCCCCATGATTACAAAATACACGCCTAGCATCATCGTCTCCCAAAGAGGCGTAGAAGTTGTTGCCGTATATCTGGTTTACCCTGACATCCAGATTGACCAAATCACCATCCCAGCTAATCCACGTGCTATTGTCCCCCAATAAAGGAGCGGCATTATCGCGCACGGCCACCGCAGCCCTATTATGATCATATATTTTATTTCCGACTATAACAGCAGAAGCCGCTTCCCTGGACAAAATACCGTACTGGCTAGGGTTTTGCTCTCCCATATAATACAGATCAAACAAATAATCGAAATTACCCTGAATATAATTATAATATATACGCGGCGCCGCATCATCTTGTGCGGCTATATTGGCGTAACCATTACCGGCAATATCATTAGCGTAATCCAATGGAAACGAGGTAATTTTCGTATCATAATTCATATTACCAATATAAGGCGTAGCGCCGTTTCTTACGGCTATACCAAAGCGCGCATTTTGGCGTATACGCTGCTTCATCTGCCAATAGGTTTGATCCGCATAACCGGTACTCCACAAACGCGGATTATCCGCCTGCACGCTGGCTGAACCTAACACCGATTCGGAGATACTCACCCCGTCATAATTCTGACGTATATCATTATCTACAATCAAGGGCGCAGCGCCGGTAAAAATCACAACCCCATGTCCGTGTACATCATCGCCGTTCTCACCCAAAGGGTCATCCAGATCATTCCAAGTAGCCGGCAGATACTTACCATTGCCGCCTTGACTGGAAACATGCCCGATATTGCGTACTACGCAGTCTTCCACTCCCTGCAAATCCGTACTGCCTGCGGGACCCTTAAAAAACACACCCGCCGTAAGCGGAGAGGCAATAGCCGCGCCGTCCACTACCGCCGCAGTGGAGAGGGAATCACAATAAAGTTTGACTTTTAAATCAGCAGGATTAGCGGTGGTAATAAAGGTATATGTCAATTGATTATACATATCCGCATAATTTACCGCCGAAGTAGACAATACGGTAGTAGTACCTATTCCTGAGAATTCCAGCTCCGCCATTACCTTTGCATTACCGGCGCCTGCCGTACGCCTGAACCATACGGAAAAGGTGTAAGTGCGGTTAGCGCCCAGCTTAGCGCCGCTTACTGTGGTATATATATAGTTACTGGCATCAGTACCGGTAAAACCTTGCGCCTTATTACCGGATAGCACCTTTAAAACAGCGCCCTGAGCAGTTGTTAGGCTGCCGTAAGTTACCTCGCTTAAAACAGGAGCGCCGGCTTTACTCCAACCGGAGGCCAGACCGCCGTTATAAGCGCCCTCCATATCGCCGTTAACCAGCAGTTCTGATGCGGTAATCGTTAAATGTTTAAGCTTTAAGGGCATACCATAGGCGGATTGCGTGCCTATCACATTAAATTCAGTAGCGATAACCGCTGGAATGGGAATCCCCGGGGCAATAGACGCCGTAGGATTATCCAAAATCACATCATCTCTGGAGGCGGTATTTCCTACAATACTAAGCTCATACGAACGCTCAGCTTCAACATAAGGAACCTTAAAGGGGCCTGAATACACCCCTGCTTCAGTAATGTTTATGGTACTTGCGGCGCCGTCAGACAACGCTGCATTAATAGCCGGCTGTAACCCCGTATAATCACAACCGGAAGAACAAACAGTATAAACAGCCGCCCAAGCCGGCGAATAAGAAAGCGCCATTGCCATAAAGACACCAAGCGCCAAAGAAAGAATCCTGAACTTTAGATTATGCCAAGTAAACACGTTCCCCCTCCACAAAAAAACACAAAGGTCTTACATTATTAAAAAAAACTACTATTTTGCAAATTTAGAAAAATAGGAAGGATAAATAAAACATTATAAATCATATCACCGCTAGGATGGCGCAAACCACCCTCCGCCCCTATACAACAAAACTACTCTATTTTATTATAGCAAACCGTGACAAGCATTGCAACCAATTTTCCTAAACAGCCCCCCCCCCGCTTTACAAGAAGTCTGCTTTTTGTAGTTTTTAAGTCAGTGCAAAAACATCATCTGCCGCTTTTTGAGTAAAATCAGCAAAGGGCTTATCTCTTACAAATTAGCGGACGAAGACAGGACATTATCCCACACCAGCGCCTGCAAGACAGTAAATCCAACAAGTTTCACGTCAAGCTCTGGCTTGCACAATAGATTTATATTCTAGCCTGAATTATTGATGATTTCCTAAAAAGTAAAATTTATCATCACACACAACAAGATACAGGACATAAAAGTTTCCAGAAATACCGTATGCTGTATGCTCTTTCGGCTTCACAGACATTTTACAGGAATATCCGGGAATATCATTGTTATAATTAATTTTTATTGCTGTAATTGTACTTTTTTTCTTGACAATATATTCCTTAACTGGTTTAATTATAGAAATAAGGCATGCGAGGTCCTGAATCTTGGCTTTGTCAGGTTATTCTTTGGGTTAACTTTAAAGTTTTGCTTGGCTGTTTACCTGTACAAAGTGAAGAATTTTAACCAGCCCTTCCGCCTACATTTAAAATGATCGTTTTTAAGATTTAAGCAGTAAAATTAAGAATAAAGCAACAATAATAGAAAAAGAATAAATGCAGTTCATGAAGGGGGTATTGGAGAAAATAAATTATGTATGAAAAACCCCAGATTATAACTTAATATTCCAGGCAAGAGTTAAAAAACACTTTTAAGGGACTTCAAGGTCAGACTAGTTTTATTGATGTTCCTGGTCCTCCTTTTGGCGGCGGCGCCCCATGGGTACCTCCTGGACATGGCGGTACTTCGCTGGCTTCCAGCGATTAAATCTGTCAACAAAATTCAAGTTTTCCGCTTTGGATGAAGAGTTGTGTCTAAATAACGTCTAGGCTGATTCAAGGGCTTAACATAAAGATTTAGAACATCTTTTGTGTTAGCTTTTAGTTTGCTAATCTCAAGAGGTCTTACGATTAGTTTCTAAAGCTATACTTTAAATAGCTTGATAAGTCAGCGTTTGTTTAGGTACAATTTTGGATTATAAGTATAACGCGCTTATAATGCTAAGTGGGTGAGTTTTGCTATGTTTAATTCCCGAATTATTCGAGTTAGATATATTAAAAAAACCTCGGCTATGCCGGGGTTTTTTGTGTCTAATCGTATGTTCTGTAATTATCCTTTTTATGCCTATTTAGACATAAAAGTTGTTGATTTTATTGCGTAGGGCGGGTTTAAAACCCAATGCTAAGGAAATTGTTATTCTGAATGTAACGGAGTGGAATGAAGAATCTGCTCGCTATTGCGGGGGAAAGATTCTTCGGCCTCCAGCCTCGGAATGACAGGTTTCCACCTTAAGTCGACGGCATTGCCTGCAACTGAAGGGAGATATGCCCCTATCCTACAGAAGAAGCATCGTCTATAATCTTTTTGGCTGGTTCAGATTCTATAAATCTACCCCCAAAGCCACTGTTGTCGGATTTTAGAATCCGACAACACAAGTTATAGATATTTATCCAATTATACTTATCCGGCCATATCATTCATCTTTATTTTTACCCGAAAAAATCTTTAATAAGTCCATCGGAATTGGAAATAACGTAGTGGTGTTCTGATCGGCGCCTATTTTAACCAATGTTTCCAAATAGCGCAGTTGAACCGATATCGGATGTTTTTCCATCATTTCAGAGGCCTGAACCAGCTTTTCAGCAGATTGAAATTCGCCCTCAGCGCTAATAATTTTAGCCCGCCGCTATCTTTCGGCTTCCGCCTCACGCGCCATAGCGCGCTTCATGTTTTCAGGTAAGTCCACATGCTTTATTTCTACATTAGAAACCTTGATCCCCCAAGGATCTGTCATTTGATCCAGTATACCT
>JAJRXT010000120.1 GCA_024276125.1 bacterium | reverse complement strand
TTGAAGTACCCTCGTTAAGCCGCCCAAGAGATTCTTTAAGGAATTTTTCGCAAGACATAGCCTTGATATTCAAATATCCAGACAACATTGCATAACTGCCCAGCACGGGCATATGAAAAGACCAAAATTTTACCACCTGCACAAGCTCAAATGGAAGATACGAAATTAAAAAAGCATCAACTGCCGAGCGATGATTACAAACAAAAATAAACGGTCCGGGACCCTTAATTTTATTACCGGTATTATAATAGACTTTTATAAATGGATAAGGCAGCCAAGTTACAATTCGGCCATAAAAATTTATACACCGGCGGGATAGCCGCATTACCCTGCGCCGGGAAATAAATATAGACGAAAATGCTACCAACAGAGTAAGGATAGGGATACTAAGCACGGAAAAAACCATAAAAAGAGTATAAAAATAAAGATTCAGACAGATTTTTTTTAAATAGTACATTTTATTATTATTTTATGGTTGCTATTTGAGTTAACTTGCGAATAATTTACATTTAGGGTTAAGATAATAACTTCTCTTAGCTGTCATTCTGAAAGCCGGAGACTACCCGTATATGTGGCCGGACCCTTCGCTTCACTTGGGGGCGACAACTTAATAATGATTAACCTATAATAACGTGAGTTCGACATAAGAAGAGTAGAATATTATTACATAACCTGAGTTCGACATAAAAGTTGTTGATTTTGTTGTCTTGTAGAGGCGGGTTTCAAACCCGCCCCTACAACGGGATGGGCGTATCCCCTCCCGAATCACAGGCGGGGACAAGCCGCCGCCCCTACAGTTTAATAAATTTCAACAACTTTTATGTCGAACTCACGTTATTATAGAAACATCGCTTATTTTAATTAGTTCAGCCCTTGGCCGGTTTGTTCTTTTCGTTTAATATAAAATTATATACATCCTGAAGCGTTCTGATCTCCCTGATCTTCTCTTCGTCTTTTAGCTTTATTTTAAAGTTTTGCTGGAGCGCAACCACCAGATCGATGATATCCAGGCTGTCAAGCCCCAAATCATTAAATATATGCGCTTGCGGCCGTAGGTTTACCTTTTCAATCTCAAAATCATCTTCAAACACCTTATTAATAAGCTCAATTATTTCCTGCTCGGTCATTTATCCTTATCCCCTCAAATGATCTGTTTTTGACAAACTAGACTGGCATTAATTCCGCCGAAGGCAAAGCAGTTTTTTAAAATAATATTTACTTCCTTTGCCAGCGGTTTTTTAATATGATAAACGTCCTTACAATCATCAGCAATATTGGCTAAATTTATGCCCGGATAAACAATCCCCTCCTGCATCATCAATAAAGATGCAATAAGTTCAATGGCGCCTTAAGCGCCTAGAGTATGACCGATATAACCCTTTAGGCTGCTTACCGGCACACCATTACCGAATAACTCTCTAATAGCTTCCGCCTCGGCCTTATCTCCCTGCACGGTTCCCGTGGCATGAGCGTTTATATAGTCTACATCTTTGGGGCTTTTACCCGCTTCATTTAAGGCGCGCTGCATACAATAAACCATAGAGCGCCGATCTGACTGACTGATATGAACCGCATTCCCGCAGGTATTATATCCGGTAATCTCCGCATAAATTTTTGCGCCTCTGGCAACTGCATGCTGGTATGACTCCAGCGCTAAAATACCGCTGCCCTCTCCGCAGACCAAACCGTCCCTGGCTGAATCAAAAGGACGCGGAGTATCTTGCGGATTTTGATTGTAGCGAACTGAAGTGGCATAAAGCCTGTCAAAAGTACCGCTGACAGTAGCATGCAGCTCTTCAGCGCCGCCGCATAATAACACGTCCTGCTTACCTAAGCGGATCAAATCATACCCTGTGCCCACTGCTTGCAAAGAAGATGCGCAAGCCGCGGCTGTAGCAATTACATATCCGCCCAATCCTAAATATTGCGCTGCATTCATAGCCGCCGTATGCGATACGCACTTAAAAAACATAGTAGCCGATATTTGCGTTATATCCTTATTCTGAGCTATATTTTCAAAGACTGTATTAAGCGTCTGACCGCTGCCCATGGTTGAGCCGATAATACATCCAATCCTATCAGCCGGGATCTCGGCTAAGTTTATACCCGCATCAGCAATTGCCTGCTCTGACGCCTGCACAGCATATATACTCATTGGACTCATAGAGCGCCTTTTTTTGCGCGGTATTTTCTTCTCATTCCTCATCTCAACCGGAGCGGCCACCTGAGTACGCAAGCCTATATATTCTTCCCATTCATCCATATGGCGGACAGTACTGCGCCCCTTACGGATTCCCTGTATGAGGCATTCAACTCCATTTCCAAATGAAGTAACCGCCCCGATTCCTGTTATAACCACCCGGTTTAATCGCATAAATTTCTGCTTAAAAAACTCTGGTATTGATTTTTCCCCACCACAGAGCGTCCGACAACTATGGAAGACATCATTGCCCCGATGATTCCGGGTAAAACAGAGCTTTGTCCGGCTGCATATAGATTGCGCAAGGAAAGTCTACCCAACAGGTTGAACTGACCCATTATCTGTTTTACTCCATAAGCTGCGCCGTCGGGACTGTTTAAATAATCCTTGAATGTGAGTACAGAGCCTGCTTCAATCACCTCAAAGCCTTTTTTATAACTTGGAAAGATTTTAAAAATATGCTCTTTTATTTTTTCAACTTTATCTTGTTTATAGTCTTTGTATCCTTGGGGACGCCTACCCGTCTTTGATGCGCTCCAAGCGGAAACATGCTCGGTAAAAGAGGGCTGTAAGATATGAATTATCCTGCGTTTGCTGTTTCCATCATGTTCCATTGATTTTAGCACAACTAATCCCGGCTTACCCATATAATTTGGGTCTAACAATTTATTTACATCATTATTCGGAAAAATTGATACAATTGGTAAATCAAAACGCGGGTCTTCATATGCCGTATCCAGCGTGGCAAAAGCGGCAAAAAAACCCGCAGAAGGCTCAAAAGACGATACTCTATTAAAAAAGGCTTTACTAAAATGCTTTTTAGGTAAAATCTTTAAAATTTCCTTGGGATGTATCGTAAATATAAAATTATCGGCGCTAATTTCCTCGCCGGTATTTAGTATGCAGCAACCAACTTTATTGTCATTAATATTTGTCAATTCCTCAATATACCGCCCGCAGCATATTTCTACATCCAAGTCTTTAAATTTTGTTTCAAAGGCTTTAATAAATCCATTTCCGCCTTCCTTTACAAAGGCGATCGATTCGTAAAGACCAATACACATGCGGCTGTGATTGGCAAAGGAAATCTCGCTTGGCTTAACCCCGTAACACATTGAATATACAGACAGCACAGCCCGTAATAACTGATTTGAAGTAAGCCCTCTTAGCACCTCGTCCAAGGAAATAAAATCCTCCTCTAATCGCGGCGGAGCAAATGTATACGTATGCAGATTAAGCGAAGGGGTACGCTTGCAAACAGATTGTACCATATCAAAATATTTGTCAATCGCCTTTGCTTCTTTTGGGAAATAACCCTTGAACTTATCCTTTATTTTTTCTATTCCATAAGGATGATCGAATCTTTGGTTTACGGACTCTAAAAATACGCAGCCTGCGGCATCTTCAGGAAAAAAAATCGGCGGAACCAGCTCAAGGATACCCAAAACCGACAGCATATTATATAGCATTCCCCCTCGCTGAAGACCTCCGGTAAAGTGAAAGCCCACATCAAAAGAAAAACCCCGTCTATGAAAACGGGCGACACTTCCTCCAATATGCGGAGCTTTCTCCAACAACATCACCTTGCGCCCGTTTAAGGCCAAAAACAGGCTCATTGTTAGTCCGCTAATACCGCTTCCAATAATTACGTCATCATATTTTTTCATATATTATTTAGTTTATGTTACGCAAAGCTTGCTTTTAAAGGTAGGGTGGATCAAGCCCATATTAAAGAAGAGCTTAAAAAATATGTAGAGATTACGTTTTTTGACAGTTGCGGATCCACCATATTTACTTTGAGGCTGTGTCATAATTAGAAAAACAGCTTTTTCCCTGTCATTCCTGCGAAGGCAGGAATCCAGCAATTTCAGTAAGTTATGGATTCCTGCCTTCGCAGGAATGACAGATTGGAAGCATTCTTTAGGTTATAAACAATTGCAACACAGCCTCTTTATAAGGGCGGTGGATTCGGGGTAAACTTTTAATAATTTATTGTTCTTAATTTATAACGTACATCTGTTATATAAGACCTCTTAATCCACCCTACATTATTATTATATTTTTTTGCATAACATGATATGCTACGCAAAATTAATCATATTGTCATTCTTCAGCGTTAAATAGAAATATCGGCCTATATTACCAAGCCCCCGTTAATACCGATAACCTGACCGTGAATATACATATTCTCTTCAGTACATAGAAAATTGACCACTGATGCCACATCTTCAACGCTTCCCAATCGTTTAATTGGAATAAGGGGTAAAATCTGCTCTTTCGGTAATTCCTTTGTCATTTCCGTTTCAATAAAACCGGGCGCGACTACATTAACCAGTATATGTTTTTTACCGACCTCGCGCGCCAAGGCTTTTGCCGCGCCGATTAATCCCGCCTTAGATGCCGAATAATTGACCTGTCCGGCTTGACCTATTTGACCGGATGCGGAAGATACAACCACAATACGTCCTCTTTTGGCCTTTAGCATGGAAAATATTACCGTGCGAGCTACATTGAAAAAACCATCCAGATTAGTAGATAAGACAGAATTCCATTCATCTTCAGTCATCCATACCAACAGATTATCCCGGGTGATTCCTGAATTATAAACCAGTATATAGGGCGTAGCATCTTCCAATTTCTCAGCTAGAGCGGTTTTTGTTTGTTCATAATCCGAAACATCAAAGGCCATTAGCTCGCAGAGCCTGCCTAAGGCTTCTATTTCTGATTTTACACTTTCTGCGGCATCGTGATTGGTCTTATATGTCAGCCAGATATCAAATCCAGATTGAGCCAGCCGCAGGGCTATAGCGCGCCCTATACCGCGGCTTGCGCCAACCACTAAGGCTATATTATTTGATTGCATTATAAAAAACCTAGTATTTTATGTTATTTTTAAGGGATATAACTTAGCGCTCCAACCTCAATGATCTTATCATCTTTAAAGGTAAGCTTATATTTAGCAAATCTATTTTCCCAGTATGTCCATACATCCTGATCCGTAGAAGGGGTCATATGTACTGCGGGATAACCCATGGCAACAATCACCCCTTTTTTACTCATACCGATTAATGCGTCGCCTATTTTTATTCCTCTTGTATCACGTTCATTAAACTTGGATATTTCAGCTGAAATATTGGTTTCGGAAAACAATAACGGTATAATTTTATCTATTGGTTTTCCGCCCCAAGTATTTTTATAAGCAAAAGAAACAATCTGTCCTGATGGTATTTGTAATATAAATCCGCTTTGGGTTATCTTTTTTATGAAAACCCTGCTGTTTACCGGCAGTAGTGTCAGCGAATTATAGGCTATATATGAGCCCTTGCTTCTTTGTCCGTCATATCTCATGTTTACTGTAGTATAAACTAATTTGTCTTTATATGGATTAGCGAGTTCTTTTACCTTTATATATTTAGCGCAACCGAAAGAAGCCAAAAATATGCAGGAGACTAAAATAAAAAATAAGCGCTTCATCATCTGTTTTCTCCCCGAAAATTGTACAGCCCAAGTATAGGCATAGCCGCAGAACCGGCTATATGAATGTTGATTTATAATATTGTTTTACAAACTGTTTTTGCAAATATGTGCTATGTCTCATGAAATATGCGGGCTAATTATAACATAGGCTTAACTCACATGGCAACCAATTTGTTTTTCTAATTTATACTAACCAAGAACAATTCATACAATTTGGAGTAATGAAATTAAGTTATGCTGCCGACCTATTTTCCTTAGGGAACTTGTGTTTTTTTATGGTAAAATTATACCTATGCAATTAAATGCTCAGGAATCACCAATATACAAAACGCTGAATACAGTCTTTGGATTCACGGCATTCCGAGCGCATCAGGAAGATATTATCAAAAGTATCTTGAATAAACAGGATGTGTTTGCGGTAATGCCTACAGGAGGCGGAAAGTCTTTGTGCTATCAACTGCCGGCTGCACTTATGCCCGGTACTGCCGTAGTAATCAGCCCGCTGATTTCTCTAATGAAGGACCAGGTGGATGCAGCCCAAAGCGTTGGTCTATCCGCTGCATTTATAAACAGCTCATTAGGCGTCCGGCAGATATCCGAGACTTATCAAAAACTTAAAGCCGATAAAATCGATCTTTTGTATATAGCCCCCGAACGCTTTAAAGTCCTGCATTTTATGGAATTACTTAAAAATATTCCGATATCATTCTTTGCCATAGATGAGGCTCATTGCATTTCCGAATGGGGACACGATTTTCGCCCTGATTATCTTAATCTGTCCAATATCAGAACTACCTTCCCCAAGGCTCTGATAGCAGCTTTTACCGCTACAGCCACCTTAAAAGTACAGGAAGACATTATTCGCAAAATCAGTCTTCGCTCTCCTTTTTTGGTACGCGCATCATTCAACCGCCCGAATCTTTTTTACCAAATAGAGAAAAAAACCGCTGTTAATTCCCAAATACTACAGTTCTTAAGGGCGCACCCTGACGAATCCGGCATAATTTACCGTACTACGCGTAATTCCGTTATGGAGACCGCAGAATTTCTGACCTCACAAGGTATCAAAGCATTACCTTATCATGCCGGACTGACTCAAAAAAAGCGCACCGAAAATCAGGAGGCTTTTAACCGTGATGATGTATCTGTTATAGCAGCCACTATAGCCTTTGGCATGGGGATAGACAAATCCAATGTACGCTTTGTAATTCATGCGGATCTGCCTAAAAACATTGAGGGTTATCATCAGGAGACGGGTCGTGCGGGGCGCGACGGAGAGCCGGCGGTATGCTTATTGTTTTTCAGCCGCGGGGATATGTCCAAAATCCGTTACTTTATTGAACAAATAGCGGATGATAAGGAACGCTTAATTGCCTTTGACAAATTAAACCGAATGGTAGGGCTGGTCTCATATAATCTGTGCCGCAGAAAACAGTTATTAAAATTTTTCGATGAGGATTATCCGGCTGATAATTGCGGCGCTTGCGATATCTGTTTGGGGGATGCGCAAGAGGTTGATATTACGGTAGACGCTCAAATAATAATGTCGGCTGTAAAAAGAACCGACGAGCGATTCGGGATTGGACATATTATTGATATAGTTACCGGCGCTAATACCAAACGCATCCGACAATGCCGGCATAATCAGATTAAAACCTACGGCGCCGGTAAACACGGAGATAAGAATTACTGGCGTTTTCTGGCGGATGAGCTTTTAGCTTACAAGGTTATTCGGCAGGAGGGCGATCGGTATCCGGTGATAAAGCTGACAGATAAGGGTTTGGATATACTGTTTAGCAAAGTCCGGCTTACGGCATTAAGAAGGCAGGAGACCAAAGCGGCGTCTTTGGGCAGCCAAGACGAGCATTATGATAAGATATTGTTTGAAAAATTGAGGATTATACGAAAAGAGTTTGCCGAAGAACAGCAGGTTCCGCCGTTTGTTATATTTTCGGATAAGACCTTGCATGAGATGTGCCGCTACTACCCCGTATCAGTAGACGAAATGAGGAAAATCAGCGGCGTCGGCGAGGTGAAGCTAAAACAATACGCTGAAACTTTCATGGCTGAAATAGAAGAATATCTGGCTGAGCGCCCGGATATTTCAATTGAGAAGATATCTTCTAATACTTCCTGCTCCAGCATAAACCTTAGGCAGCAAAAGAAACCCGGCCAAAGCATAGAAAATACCTATTTACTGTTTCAGCAAGGACTATCTATTGATGATATTGCCAAACAACGCAGCCTGGCGGCGTCTACTATTATTGGACACCTTGAGATATTGATCAGGGACGCCAGAGACATTGATCCTGACCGTTTGATTGATCCCGTAAAGTATAAGGAAATAGAAAAACTGTTTTTAGAGAGCAAACAATGGAACCTGACACCGGTGATAGAGCATTCCAATGGCAGGGTAAATTATACTGAGGCACGCCTGGTGCGGGCGTTTTTGCTTAGGTAACTTATGTTACGCAAACCCTGCTTTTATAATGTAGATACCGTCTTAGAAGTCAAGACAAAATATCTCTAAAATATACATTCCCAGGCTGGGGTTCAAATACGGTGTACGCCCTTATCCCCGTTTGCCCTTTAGCTGATTTATTAGATTTTTAATCTGTGCGGCATCCGGCTGATTAGGCGATACGACTAGCGACCGCTCAAAAATCCTCAGCGCCTCCTTAGTATTCCTGCTATGATTCAATAAAATCAGCCCCAGCCGGTTATATGCCATTGCAAAGCGTTGATTCGCCCGAATTGACTGCTGATATTTATCGGCGGCCAATTTAAAATTCTTCTCATCTTCAGCAATCAAGCCCAAATTATAATAAGCTACGGCAAAATTGCGTTTTAATTGTATAGCCCTATTAAAAGACTCCTTAGCCTCTTTTAGACGTTTGGTATCCTTATACACTAATCCCAAATTAAAATGGAATTCCGGTATATTACCCTTTAGCGAAATAGCCCGCTTAAAAAATTCTTCCGCTTTTTGATAATTTTTTAACCTTTTATAGGCTAATCCCAAATTACTATTCGCCTCGGCATGATTCGGATTTTGGGCAACCACAACCCCAAAATACTTAATAGCCAGCTCCGATTGACCCTTCTGATTGTAAATATTACCTAAATTATAATTAGTAGCCAAATCGTAGGGTTTAAGCTGTAATACTTTTTTGTATTCGGTAACCGCATTATCCGGCTCTCCCTTAAGACCGTAAGCCAGCCCCAAATTGGTACGCGCCTTTATAAACAGCGGATTTATCTCCAATGCGCGCTTATATGCGGCAATCGCATTATCGTATTCACGCTTAAAGCTATAAGCCACCCCCAGATTATTATGGCTCTTTTCGCAATCAGGGTTAATCTTTAACGCCGTTAAATGCTCTTGTATCGCCATATCAAATTTACCCATATTACAATAGGCGCTGCCTAAATTATTGTGAGCCTCTTTGTAAGTGGGACGCATTCTTATAGCCCTTAAATATTCCTTAACCGCTTTATCATACATCCCCTTGCGATTATAGGCATTACCCAGATTGTTATATGCTTCAGGATAATTGGGGTCAAGCTTTATACCTATTAGATACTGTTTAATGGATTTATCCAACATTTTAGCGTCACTATAGGCCACCCCTAAATTTACATGCTGTCTGGCATTAGTGGGCGCTTTTTTGGCTACATCCTCCAAAATACTGATTACGCTCTGCCATACCTTATTACGCTGATAGGTCATCATGGAAAGATTAATCGTAAGTATGGCCAGCATAATAACCTTAAGCGGCGTCCGCAACCGCGGCGCTAAATGATGAATAGCCCGCTCTAATCCCCAAATTATGATAATAAAAGCGCCAATCCCCGGTAAATATAATCGGTGTTCATATACCAAATCAAGCGCTACAATGGTTGATTCAACCACTAAATTGATAAAAAACCAAAGAATAAAATAGGAAATCAGCGGCTCTTTTTTAGCCAGATACAAAGCCAGCCAGATCAGCCCCAAAATAACAGCCAGACTCAATATGGTAGTAGGCGGATTGATTAAAGAAAGAGACAGCGGAAAATCATAATCCAGATTAAGCCGGCTGGGCAGGGGTAAAAAAATTAAAGTAAAATAATAAACAACAACCCGCCATTCGGTCATCACCCTTTCCCAAAGACTAAACGGCCGGTGCGCATAATGGGATTCAAACCAGGCTATCGGTGCAAATTTGGTATAAATTAATAATACCAGAAATAAAAATAATGCCAACCCGCCGATATAAGGCCATTTCTTTTTAAGCCACTTGGTATCCACCTGCTGAAAGAAGTACAATTCATATATAAAAATAAGAATCGGTACTACCACCGTATTCTGCTTGCTGCTAAAAGCTATAAGAAAACAAACAAATGATATAACATAATACGTAAAACGCCTTCCGCCGCACGCTAGCCTGCCTTTGGCATAATATATCATACAGATTAAGGTAAACAGCGCCGCAAGAGAAGTAGCCCGCTGTACTATATAGGTTACGGCCTGCGTGTTTATGGGGTGTACTACGAATATAATAGCGCAGGCGGCGGCGATTTCTTTTGCCCAACCCCCGTATCTATCCTTCATAGAAGGCAGGGTAAGCGTCATTTTAGTGAATAAAAAAACCGCCCAGGCGCATAAAATATGGATAATCAGGTTGAATAAATGATAACCAAAAACCTCAAGTCTGCCAAAATAATAATTAAGCGCATAAGATATCTGGCTTACCGCCCGCCCGTTTTTGTCAATGACGGCCTTTAACCTAACAATATCTCCGTCTTCAACGCGCAGACTAGACAGATGCACGCCTTTGTTATGTACAATATTAGAGCCGTCGTCAAAGACAAAGGGCACTGTAAATGAATTATAATATGCAGCCGTGGCAACTAAAATAATAAAGGCAAAGGTGATTAAAGTAAACCATTCAGGACGTTTGTCTAATAACCAGACCCAAAGTTTCCGGCTTGCAGATGATGATTTTTTCAGTAAACAGCACTGCTTATATTTTTTCCCGCTGCCGCAGGGACAGGGGTCGTTTCTACCGATTTCAAGCATTCATTTATCCTTATTATGTCTATGTTCTAAATTTATGTTTCGGGGTGGGACACCCCGAAACATAAATTGTCATTTTGAACGAAGCGTAAGCGCAGTGAAGAATCTGTACACATATGCAAGTAGATTCTTCGGCCTCTGGCCTCAGAATGACAATTGCCTTAAGTCAACAGCATTTGGTACTCTGGGTCGTCCCTGACCCAGAGTTTTACAGGCGTCGGGCTTAAGAGACGAGTCCGACTACCATGTGTTTTGGTATAATTTATATTTTTGTTTTCTCAAATACTTTTATATGATAAGACCCCCAATGGGTCAAACCAATATTATCCAATAAACTAAGACTTAATCTATCTAACTGATAAAAAAACCGCGGCATAAACGCCGATATTTTGTAGGTTGGCAGCCGGCAGTCCCAAAAATGCGTGGAAACCGAGTCAACCTCTTTAAAACCCAGGCTCTGAAGTTTCTCTAAGGTCATATTATACGGCCTGAATTTTACATGCTTTGACATTATATACGGGGTTTTCTTTAAAAAACGCTCGTGTAAGATGATATACCTTACGGCTATCTTAGAAAATAGCTTAAGTACCTCAGCCCATTTATCATCATCTAAAATATGATACAGCACGTCAAAACAATGAACTATATCATAGCGTTTATCCTGCGGTATTTCGGTTAAATCAGCGGCATAGGCGCATACCTTATCCCCGTAAGCCGCTTTAACTTTTGCAACAGCCGCAGGCGATATATCCACCAAGGTTACCTGATATTTTCTTTGTAAGAATAAATCCAGAAAAATCCCCCGACCGCCTCCGGCATCTAATATCTTGATTGGCTGCCGCCCCTCACCCTGCCCTCTCCCCAGAGGGGAGAGGGGAATAAGCCTATCCAGAACAATATTATAGCGCATGATTACCTGTTTATACATATAATAATTGGCTTTATCGGAATAGTTTTTCTGACCGACGCTGGCCAGAGACGCTCCTTTTTCCTCATGCCGGCGAATCCAATATGCGCTGTCTTGTATTTGCTTAGCCATTAAACCTACCTTTTTACACAATATACCGCCAGCATATGCCCCAATTTGGGCGTTATCTTCTCCAATATCCGCTCAAACGGAGTAAATAATTTGTATATAGGTACTGTAATTTCAGCCGGAATTACCTTCATTCCCCGACCGGTAGGCGGAAAATACCATATTCCGCATTTATTCAAAATATCGAATTTATCCTTTAACAGGTTACTCAGTCTGCTATAGGTATACCAGTTATCTATCGGCTGATTGGCACTGGTTACCGGCTTACCCGAGCATAGCTCAGCCGCCCGTCTGGCTATACCATACCATGAATGCCAGTTAGGCGTAGTGATAATCAGGCGCCCCTTATCAGCTAATACACGATGAAATTCTGAAACAGCCTTTTCGGGATAAGGTAAATGCTCTATAACCTCGCTGCAAATAATACAATTAAATGAATTATTTTTAAATGGTAAAGTTTGGGCGTCTGCTGTCAGGTATTCATTTTTGGAATAAGCGCTTCGGGCAATTTTTGCTCCATTATAGGACAGATCAAAAGCGCAGCTTATTCCGCCTATACGGATATTACCATCGGCGGGAATAAACATATCAGCCTGCGAGCCGCAACCGGCAATCAAGATATTATCCCAGCTTTTTTGTTTTAAAAATCCCCTGATAACCTCTATGCGCCTTTGCTGCATCAATCTTCCTAAGGGATGCGTTTTCATATTCCGCCAAAAATCTTCGTAAAAATCTTTGGTATTATTAATTTTATTTGAGGTATTCATTTAATAGGAGAAAATATTGATTCAATTATTGTCATTCTGAGGCCGAAGGCCGAAGAATCCGCTAGCATACGTAGGGGGATTCTTCACTGCGCTTACGCTGCGTTCAGAATGACAAAAAAACGCAAAACAAACCCAGAGACTTACGAAACACTCCACTAGCTGCCGGACCAGGCCGAATACAACTTATGCTTTACGCCCAAGGCATCCAACAGACGTCCTGCCACAAAATCTACAAGTTGGGTAATATCCTGCGGGCGATAGTAAAAAGCCGGCATACAGGGTACAATAGGCGCTCCCATACGCGATAGACTCAGCATATTTTGCAGGTGAATTTGATTAAAAGGCGTCTCACGCGGAGCTATGATCAAACGACGTGATTCCTTTAGACTGACATCTGCCGCACGCTCTATCAGATTACCGGATATACCGCAGGCAATACGCGCAAGAGTACCCATGGAACAAGGTACTACCAACATAGCGTCAATATCCACCGACCCGCTGGCAATCGGCGCTTTTAGGTTTTTATGGTCAATATAATACAGCTTGCTATAATCCGGTTTATTCAGCAGTTTATCTTTTATAATATATTCGGCTTCTTTTTTATTAGACAGATCAATACCCAGCTCCGTATCTAATACCAATTCGGCGGCAGGGGATATCAATAAATAGATAGTATGCCCGTATTCGGCTAACGCGTATAATAATCTTTGCGCATATATTGACCCGCTGGCGCCGGTTATCGCAACTATATATCGTTTTATTTTAGGTACTCCTTATTAAGTAAGGCGTGGTGGATTCGGGGTGATCTTTTAATAATTCATACTCTTTATTTTTATAAAAGTATATCTGTTATATAAAAACCACTTAATCCACCCTACAATTTGTAGTCTGTACATTATAAACCCGTAGGGTGGAACAAGCGGAGCGGTTCCACCTTTTATTCTATTTGCATTCCCATTATGTTTTTTGGTTCACAATTTCCCCAGTCTATTGTATACCACCCCTGTTGCAATGCTTTTTTAAATGATCCATACGGCCAATCAACTGGTTTCTTCACACACCCATGCTTAACCGGATTATAATGGATATAATCCATATGTTTGCGCCAATCATTTTCATTACGGATAAGATGCTCCCAAAAGCGGCGCTACCATAATTGTTTTTCCTTACGTAAAGTAAGATTAGCTTTTATCCCAATTGAGAAATGATGTTTTATCAATCTCCATCTAATTGAAAAATTTAAGTCATCTTCCGGCAGTTGCCAGATACAGTGTAAATGATCAGGCAATAAGACTATAGCGTCTATTGTAAACGGATACTTCTTTTTTATCCGAACAAATGCTTCGCGCAGTCTTATCCGGCAGTTATCTTGGGTTAAGAATCTTTTTCTTTTATAAGTAACTAACGTAAAGAAATAACAGCCGCCATTTTGATAAGCTCTATGATATTGACTCATAGTCGTAATTAAGATGTGGTGGAACCGCTCTGCTTGTTCCACCCTACATTTAGATTATGCACATTATAAACCCGTAGGGTGGAACAAGGCGTAAGCCGGTTCCACCTTTTACCTGTCCACCCTGAGCCAAAGCGAAGGGGTCTGCTCACCCGTCATTCTGAACGCAGCAAAGCGCAGTGAAGAATCTCCCGTCCGTACGCTGACAGATTCTTCAGCCTTCGGCTTCAGAATGACAGAACATGAGCGGCCTCAGGATAACAGTATAAGAACGCTTAAAAATAACAACATCACCCCTGAATACTGTCAAGATTATTCTTTATCCTAATAACATCAGGATGATCCGGCGGTAAAAATTCTTGTAATATATCATATGCTATTTGTATATATTCCCTGGCCTTTTCATATTGCCCCAGAGAATCATATGCGCCCCCCAGGTTGTTTAAATCCCGAGCTACATTTTGATGATTATCCCCATAGTATTTCTTATCTGTCTGTAAGGCCTGCGCCATATAATGCAATGCCTGTTGATACAACCCTTTTTCCCTATACAACCCAGCCAAAGGCGCTATTATATTTTCCACCGTGTTTGGCTTTTGCTTATCTTTAGGAGAAAGTTCGTTATATTGCCGCTCCAGCAGTTTTATCAAATTATCCCGGGATACCGGATCATGAGCGATTATATCGTCCTCCACAGAAACAGTAGCTTTAATCACAGACGTTAATGTTTCCTCATATACCGTTTTAAACTCAATCACCACCCCGCGCCAGTCCCAGAAATCGGGGGCATAACGGTTAAATAAGCGCGCTGCAAATTCCGGCATCCAGAATACTATCGGCAGGTCGGTTAGGGTTAATATCTCACGGGCAAAGTTTATACTCCGCAGGTAATTTTTTTGTTTTTCCTCGTCACGATCCAGCATAAATTCAAAATTATATAAAAAAATCGCCTGATAATTTCCCCTATCAGCCGCCTCAATCCCAAATCGCAGCTGACCGGAAAAGCTGATATCACCGGGGGTAAATTTTATATGATAAATCCTGATATCATCAGCCTTACATTTATCCTCTAACGCGTTTATAAGCGCATCCCTCTGCGGCACGCTGTTTACCTCAGCCACCGCAAAGCCCTGACCTTGATGCTTGACCCACAAATACAGACGCCTTAAATTAAGTGCAGAGGAATTCCCCTTATCCCCCTCACCCTGCCCTCTCCCCTCTGGGGAGAGGGCGGGGTGAGGGGAGTCCGACCGGTAAGGTCTGCTGACTTGTCCTTGCTTTTAGCCATTATCTTTTTTTCGGCTTTTTCTGCGTCCATCTACTATTTCCTTTACCAAAGGATGCACATCATACCAGGTCTTGCCATTGTATTGCAACACGCAAAGACCGTGTAAAAGCTCCATTAGTATGTGGTCTTGTTTCGGGTTTTTCTTGTTTTTGCAAACCTCTTCCAACCGATTGTAATACTCATCAACCCTTGGCCCGCTAAGAGAATGTTTAAAAGTATTTCTGGCTTTATCCAAACTTTTATTTAAGGTTTCCATGGTTATTGTAGTATTTTCACTTAAGGCATTTAGCGCGGTGTCTTTTAAAATATCTACTAAACCCCTTAAGACACCCCCTGATTTTTCAATCAGCTTATCCAACACTCCGGGCCCCAGCAAACTTAAATCAAGCCTTTTATTAATAATTTTCTTTATATATTCTTGTCCTTTAGTACAAGCTGTTCCATCTATGTTTTTAATTTTTATCATCGGCAGGGCATACTCGGCTTCAAAATAACTTAAAATAGTTCGGTAACTAGGCGAATATATTAAAGGTACAGGAATAGTATAAATCATATGAGCATCTAAAGAGGTAATTTGACGGGGATGATTCAGAAAAATTTCTTGTCCTTTGTCTAAATCCGCCTTATCTAAGTCTTCTATAATAATTAACACAGGCTTTTGGGCTAGTTTGCTTACCTCTCTTATTAATATATTACAATAAATACTAAATTCGGAAAAGCGACGGCTCAAAAAAGTGGTTACGGTTTCTTTTACCTGAGTGGCAAATTGTATGTGTCCCTTAATTTCACTAAAAAGCCATGGCAGCAGCCTTCCCCCTATTCCAACTTCAGCTTTAACCCCTTTAGTTTTATTTTTTATTTCCTGGATTTCTATTGATGACAACCATTTATAGATATCATCCAAGACATCATCTTTCAACTTTAAACCTTGCTCTGCTGCCTGTTCATAAAGCTGACGCATGGATTCAAAAATCAAATCCTCATAACAAATAGTATACAAATCTAACTCATCTGATATAGAATAATTCACTATAAAAAAATCATTTTTTATTTTTCTAATCAACCTGACCAGTTCGGTAGATTTACCACACCCCTTATGACCGTAAAATAATATTTTTTGAGGAGAATCTTTTGAATTTAGAAAAAGTGTTTCCAGTTTTTTAATTGCATCATCACCCCGTGATAAAGAGCAATCTACATAATATTCATCAAAATTACCTTCATTTAATGGACTAGGATCAGCTACCCTTAATATATCCGCTAAGGTTTTAGCCCGCATTTGTATGCTCCTTATGCAATATCTTCTTCCACTGCCTATATACAATTTTCGCCGTCATATCCCAGCTATGCGCTTTGGCATAATTAATTATTGTATTACTATTATATTCTTTTTGCAAAGCGGTATATAATCCGTCGGCCAGCGCATCCGCCCTGCCCTGCTCAACCAGTATGCCCAGATCATCGGATGCAATCACTTCCGCCGTACCCCATATATTGGTAGCCACTACCGGCCTGCCGCAGGCAAGCGCCTCTAAGAGTACATTTGCCCAGCCCTCTTTGCTGGAAGCTAAACAGAATATATCAGCCGCATTATACCATTTGTATAGCTCATCATAGCTTACAGCGCCGGCAAAGTAAACATAATCCTCCAACCCGTAATCGCAAACCAGCTTATCCAAGCAAGCCTTATAATCCCCCTCAATACCGGATGCGCCCACTATCGCCAAATAAAGATCATCCGCCCTACCCTGCTTTCTCAATATAGACAGCGCTTCTATTATATATTGGAATCCCTTGCGCACAACCAAATGCCCGACTGATAAAACTATCTTTTTATCCGGCGGCAAACCCAATTCCTTCCGCATCTCGGCTTGATTAACCGGATAGAATAAATCCGTATTTACCCCGTTTGAGGCAACTATTACTTTATCAAATCCCCCCTCACCCTGCCCTCTCCCCACTGGGGAGAGGGTATTAACTTGCCCTTTATCCTCTGAGCTATTAATATCCCCCTCTCCCCTTAGGGGAGAGGGTTGGGTGAGGGGGGATTGCATCAATTTCACAGCCTCACGCCCCAGCGCATCGGCTACTGATAAGACCACATCAGCCTTACGCAAGGCATATAGCGCCTGCCTGCCGCGTACCGGATATTTGGGTAACTCAAAGATATCATGCCCCCGCAGAGTAACGGCCACCGGAACTTTGAATATCTTACCCAAGATAACCGCCGCAAAACCGTCGGGATAAGCCAAGTGTGCATCTATTATATCAAAATCGAATTCTTTTTTTATACGCAGACAGAAAAATATCAGGCAGATCAAATAAAAAATGCCATCTAAGGGTTTTAATATCATGGGGATTGAGAAAAAACGGGGATAATAGGTGTCCAGGCCTTCATGATCCAGCCTGCGGGCGACTTTTGCGCGGTAGGCATAACGCTTTAGTCCACCTACTATAGGGCAATATGGAATCGGGCAGACTACTTTTATTTGAGCATAATTTTTCAATGCAAGCAGGCGCTGTTTTACGAATACCCCAAAATTCGGCTGAATATTATTGGGGAACATACTGCTTATTACCAGTACCTTCATAATAGTCTTTCATGCTACGCAAAAAAATAATACCGCTGCAGGGTGGATTAAGGGGTCTTATATTACAGATATACTTTATAAATAAATCATACCAAGCAGCAAATAAGTTACCCCGAATCCACCACACCTAGCGGTGAGCAATGGTGGTGGAACCGCAACTACTTAGAAAATGTAAGCCCAACATATCTTTATAGGCTCTTTTCTAATACGGGCTTGATCCACCCTACAGACATAACATAAGTCAATCAGCTTTAAACGGAGAACTCTTCCATTTTGTATATATACTTATAAATCAAAGTCACACCCACAGCCGCTACTAAAAAATTAGTGCTAACAGAAGCAATAGCCGCGCCCATTGCGCCATAACGCGGAATTAAAACTATATTTATACCAGCGCTTAAAATCAGCCGCACAATACACAAAAATGATAATACGCGGGGCTTATTTACCGAATAGGCCACTAGATATATAGGGTCTATAATAAAAGTAACTAAAAAACCGAAAAACATAATCTGAAAAAACACAATAGAAGGATTATATTCAGGCCCTACCAGCAGGTTTATTATAGGACCCATAATAAAAATTATAGGCAAAAGCGCAACTGCACAAAGGAAGGTAATTTTAGGGATTTTACGTACATAGGCTTTTATCTGAGCCATGGAATTAAACTTGGATACATGCGGTAATAATACATTTACCAATGAACTGGTCAAAATGGTAAACATGCTGATCATATAATAAGCCATAGAATAATGACCCAGAACCTCATCCTTTACATAACGCCCTAAAATCAACAAATCTATGCGGTTGGATAGCATCAGGAAAAAATCAATTAAAAACATCCACTTGCTGAAATTAATCAGGCTGGAAAAAGTATCCTTAAAATCACCGCGCGCTTTTATAAGCGGAGTTCTTATATATATAATTCCCACCACAAATCCCACTACGGGTAGGAGAATATAAAGCATCAACACATTGTTTATAGTCAGCGCCGCAAAATAGATCAATAAACCAATAAGCGCCAGTTTCACCAGCCCGATAATAACTCTGAATACCGCATAAGGCTTGAACCGCTCGCGGGCATGCAGGCTGTATAAAAAATAACTCCATAATATACCGCCAAAAACCGCTAAAAACCCTAAAGCCACAGGATAAGATAATTGCGGTTTCTGATAAAGACGCTCGGCAATAACAGGCGATAAAAACAAACCAATACTGGTTACTATTACAGCAGAGCCGACTAAAAGCCAAAAACCTACCTTAAGGTAATAATCCGCCCGACTCTTATCCTTTATTGAAAACATGGGTACAAAACGCACCAGACTTATACCAATGCCTATTTCCGTAA
Source organism: bacterium (assembly GCA_024276125.1). Lineage (GTDB taxonomy): Bacteria > SZUA-182 > SZUA-182 > SZUA-191 > JAJRXT01 > JAJRXT01. The sequence continues at coordinate 10,008 of JAJRXT010000120.1, read as the reverse complement.
AAACAACCGCAACCTCAAATACGGCCATCGCAACGGAGAATATACCGAAATCCGCCGGCTTCAGCGCCCTGGCTACCAGCATACCAATTAAGAAACCGACGGCTGATGCGATAAACCTTCCGCCGGACAAAACAAAGGTGTCAGCAGTAACCCTATGCGTTGCAATATCTTTTAACGAGGCTTTTATGTCTTTACCAAAAAGCGATTTAAACCAGCTTGTATCCATTAATCAGCTTCCATATGATTAGCCCGAATGATTCGGGGATTAATTTATGTTTATGTTTCGGGGCGTCTCACCCCGAAACACCTGGCGGTGAGCAAATCGTTTCGGCTTGAGACATCCCGAAACATAGAAACAGTATTGGTAGGTTGGGTAGAGGAACGAAACCCAACATTTAACGAGCTTAAGAAGATTGTCATTCTGAGGAAAGCGGAGCTGACCGAAGAATCTGCCCCCACAATAACGGGTAGATTCTTCATTCCGCTTCGCTTCATTCAGAATGACAGAATAATCCCAAAGTCTTACGAAACGCTAGCCGGAAAAATTTACAACGCTTTCAATGATATAGTTTATTTCAGATAAGGTCAAGTCAGTAAATAGAGGCAGGGTGACAATTTTTTGCCAGATACTCTCAGCTATGGGTAGTTTGCGATAATATGGTTTGTATACTGAATAAAGGTGATTGGGATAATAATGCACGCCTGTAGATATACCTTTATCCGCCATATACTGGATAAATTTATCACGTTTTTTTATTTTAACTACATAATTATGGAATGCGCTTTTAGTATAGTCTTTTTCCACCGGACGGATAAGCCAATCCAAATCAGCAAAGGCTTTATTATACATACCGACAATATCACGTCTTCGGTTATTTAATTTATCCAATTTAGCCAGCTGTACTAAACCTAAAGCCGCCGGTATATCATTTAGGTGAGCCTTATAACCCACTTCATCCACATTATAAAACCAGGAATAAGCCTCTCCTTTTGCCCTATTCCATGTATCTTTAGTAATACCCAGCCAGCGCAGAGCGCGCAGGCGTTTATCCAGCGCAGCGTCATTTACGGTAATCATACCTCCTTCGCCGCAGGCCAGGTTTTTAACCGCATGAAAGCTGAAGCAGGCAATATCGCCGATAGAGCCGGTACGCCGCCCTTTATAAGAGCCGCCGCAGGAATGGGCGCAATCCTCGATCACCTTTAAATTATATTTTGCGGCAATAGCCATAATCTTATCCATATCACAAGCATACCCGCCATAATGCACCACTACAATCGCATTGGTTTTGGATGTGATTAAGGGCTCTATTTTATCCGCGTCAATGTTTAGAGTATCCGCTTGCACATCGGCAAATACCGGAATCGCATCATTATATAAAATAGCATGATTAGTAGATACAAATGTTATCGGAGTGGTAATAACCTCGCCGCCTGCTACATCCATAACCTTCATAGCCAGATGCAGCGCAGCCGTACCGGAATTTACTCCTACGGCATGTTTTATACCGATAAATTGGGCGAATTTTTCCTCAAATTCCTTGGTTTTAGGGCCAAGGCCAATCCAGCCGGAGGCAAACGGCTGTTTTAGGGCTTCTAATTCCTGTTCATCATATGAGGGTTTAAACAATGGGATCATGATTTTTTTCCTATTATCCAGCTTTATTCATAGACTTTGGCAAGTTATATTGGATTAAAAAATAGCATATAATGACGCATTACACAAGGCATATATTCGGGGAAATCCTATAATAACTTCATGTTGTGCAAAATCAGTTTTGGACAACAAAAACACCGATTTAAAATGTAGGGTGGATTAAGGGGCTTTTATATAACAGGTCACTTAAACACCAAACGGTTACAGGATCGCCCCGAATCCGCCACAATTGCTTTAGCGCTAGGATGTGGTGGGTCCGCAACAATTAATATAATATGCGCCTAAACATATTATTTAAACCCTTTCACAATTCTGGCTTGACCCCACCCTACAACTTTTTTTTATTTTCCGGCTTAAAGTAAAGACTAAAAGGTCAATTTCAACCCGCCGTATACGGAAACACCGGCAGCGCCGTAACCAAGCGCTTCCTCGTATTCCTCATCCAGCAGATTCTCCACCCGGGCAAATACCTGAGCATACTCACACACATCATAATAAGCCGCGGCATCAACCTTGGTATAGCTGTCAATCCTTTCAGTATTATCAGCATCATTCCAGCGTCGTCCCACATAATTCAGATTAACATTTAAGTTCAGTTTATTCCAAGGCTGATAATTTAGGCTTAGGTTGAACTTACTTTTCGGTCTGCGCCCCAGTTCCTTATGAGTCTGTGTATCCTCAGTATCGGTATAGGTGTAATTAGCGGAAAGCCTAAGCTCGTCTATTGGAGTAATACTTGCTTCTAATTCCCAGCCGTATGTTTTAGCGTCAGCTACATTCTGCGGTTCCCATGCCCAAGGGGCATATTCCACCCATTCGATTAAATTTTCAAAGGAATTGTAAAAATATGCGGCGCCTAAAAATATCCTGTCTTCCCATAACCGCTGCTGCACCCCTATATCAAAACCGCGGCTCTCTTCGGGTTTAAGGTTAGGATTACCCCGGCTGCCCCAAGGGTCTTGATAGAACAGATCATTTAAAGTGGGAGCCTTAAAACCGGTTCCCCAGTTGGCCATAAATCTGGTATTACTGGATTTTAACAGATAGGCCGCTCCCAGCCGATAGGTATCCTCGCTGCCGAAACTGCTGTGATCATCCACTCTAGCTCCGGCTGTAATAAACAGAGTCTCATCCAATAGATTCAACTGATTTTGAATATAAAGCGCCCGATTAATAATGGACTCGTCAAATACGCCCTGATTTTCCCCCTCTTGTTCCTCGTATTCAGCGCCTATGGTCAAGGTATCGGCATCATTTAACAGGTATATATTATGCTGCCATTCCGCCTCGCGAATAGCAGTATCAATCTTGGCGTTATGCCAACTGGTATCCGGATCAATATAGTCTAATTAATTTTTAGTAGAATGAATTTTTAGGACAGACTCCCACCAGTTAGTAATATAATGATTAATATTACCGGCTAGAATCAGGGTTTTTGAATCCTGCTCATAATTGGGATCATCCATACCGGCGGCATCTAGGTCTGATTGAGCGTCAATATAACGCAGGCTGATATCCGCTTTTATATCCGGCGCAACTTGAGCGCCTAATCTCATGGAAATAGTGGTATTATCGTAACCGTCTTCTTCGTGATTGCCCAGTTTTTCTTTAGCGGCGGATATGCCGTCGGTCTCCAGATACGCTCCTGTTACAGATAAATTCATTTTTTCATTACCGCTGGTAATTGCGGCTGACTGCCTGTAAGTTTTATATGAACCGCCCTCAAACATAAGGGATGTTTTGGTCTTACCGGTTCCTTTTTTGGTAATAATATTGATTACACCGGCCATAGCATCTGAACCATACAGCGTACTTTGCGGGCCGCGGACTATTTCAATGCGCTCAATATTATCTACAGTTAGATTAGCAAAATCATAGCTGCCCAAAGTGGGGCTGTTTACTTGTACTCCGTCTATCATAACCAGCGTATGACCGCTGTTACCGCCTCTTAAATATACGGAGGTATGCTTACCCAATCCGCCGGAGCGGGTTACATCCAATCCAACCACCGAGCGTAATAATTCGCCTACAGTTTTGGCTTTTTCCCGCTCTATTTCCTTATTCGTAATAATGCTTACCGAACTGGTTACTTGTGTTGTTTGTTCTTCGGTCTTGGTAGCGCTTACTACAACTTCGCCCAATTGCACATCCGGCATATCTTGGGCTAATCCCATACGCGCAATGCTTAAAGAAAAAATCAAAATACACAATGTACATATTTTTTTCATACTTAAGTTAATCCTCTATAGTAAAATCTGTTAGTTATCTAAGTTTCGGGGTGTCTCACCCCGAAACTCTCTTGGTTGCAAGCAATATGTTTCGGGATGAGACATACCGAAACATAAATGTAGGGTGGGTCAAGCCCGTATCATGAAAGAGTCAAAACTGTCTGTTAGGCATACGTTATCTTGTAGTTGCGGACCCACCACGCCTGCTTATGAGCGGGTGTGGTGGCTCCGCAACTATTAGAATAACATTATACTTAAAAAACCATTTCTATATCATTCATAATACGGGCTTGATCCACCCTACGTCTACGACTTAAGACTCTATGGAGGAATAGGTGAAATTTTCATATATCGGCCTCCTTTCCCCTCTGAAATGGGTTGAATGTAGGCTTATTGGATAAGGTTTCCTGACTTGGGGCTTTGAAAGTCGTAACTTCCAACCTACTATCTGCGCCTTCCCGTTACGGTTTTTTTACCGAAACAGTGGCTTATATACAGATTTCGTTCCCCTTACAGTTGCGGGGCAGCGCCGGAGTTACACCGGACTTCCCTACATCCAATAAGGCGGTAAATTTTGTCATTCTTAAAGCCAAAGGCTGAAGAATCTCTCCCCGCAATAGCGAGCAGATTCTTCATTCCGCTTAGCTTCATTCAGAATGACAGCTATGTTTCGGGGTGTCTCACCTCAAAACATAATATATAACCCGACCTAAAGGTCGGCGTCTACTGCTAAGCGCGACAACAGCTCGCTAAACAAGGTAACCCGCGGTCCTAATGTAACCGGATTGGTATCTACCAGTACCTTTTTACCGTATACCGCATTTATATTCTCAACTGTAATTACCTGATGCGGAATTCCCTGAGCAAAAAGCCTCCCGCTCTTTAACAATATGATCCGGTCGGCATAATCAGCCGCCAGATTTATATCATGAGATACTACTACTACAGTTAGTCCCTGCTCTTTATTCATCTTTTTTATTAAATCGAAAAAATCCAACGTATGATTAATATCCAAATATACGGTAGGCTCATCCAATAGCAGCAGCTCCGGCTCCTGCGCCAGCGCTTTAGCTAGAAGCACGCGCTGTCGCTCACCGCCGGATAATTCGTGATAATAACGCCGCTCCAAACCGCAGACATCCGTAAGCTCCATAACTCGCTTGGCAATTTCATAATCGCAACTTCCCTCAAAGCGCATCCGGCCTAAGTATGGATAGCGTCCCATTAATACCAATTGCTGCACATTAAGGCTGAAATTAAGCCATAATCCCTGAGAAACCACGGCAATCCGCCGGGCTATCTTTATTCTGGCTATATCGGCAAGTTTTACGCCGTCCAGTTTTATATGCCCCTGTTCGGGAGATAAAATACCGTCTAACAGTTTTATCAAAGTAGTCTTACCGGAGCCGTTAGGGCCTATAATCCCTAAAAAGTCACCGGATTTAACCTCAAATGAAATATCCTGTAATACCTGCCTGCTTTTGTATGAAAAAGAAAGATTATCCGCTGCTAGCTCTAATGCCATATCATAATACCTTACGCGTCCTCAATAAATATATGAAAAACGGGGTGCCGCAAATAGCGGTTACCACGCCTACAGGCAATTCTACCGGAGAGATAATCGTTCTGGCTATGGTATCGGCTATTATCAAAAAAGAGCCGCCCAAAAAAAATGAAGCAGGTAAAAGCAACCGGTAATCATTACCCCACATAAGCCTGACCATATGCGGGATAATAAGACCTACAAAGCCGATAATTCCGCATACGGAAACAGCCGCAGCGGTAATTAACGAAGCTAAAAGATAAAGTATTTTCTTGGTGCGCTCCACCTCTACCCCCAATTGAGCGGCCTCGTCTTCACCTAAAAGCAGCAGGTTTATCTTTGGGGTATATAAATATAAAATAATTACTCCCAACAAAATATAGGGTAAAATCAGCGCCAGCTTGTGGTAATCCGCAGCTCCCAAATCACCCATTAACCAGTAAATAATCCCCTGTAAATCATGACCGCTGGAAAGCGAAAGCATAAGCATAATAATGGCTGAAAAAAAAGAATTAACAATCACTCCGGCAAGTAACAGGGTATTGGTATTAATCATTTGTCTGGCTTTAGCCACATAAAAGACCAAGGACATGGTAAGCAATGCGCCGATAAAGGAAAACAAAGGGATACCCCAGCCGCCGGCGGCATAGCCTGATGTAATTACCAAAATAGCTCCCACCGCCGCCCCGCTGGAGATACCCAGAATATAGGGATCAGCTAAGGGATTGCGCAAAAGCGCCTGAAATATAGCGCCTGAGGCGCCTAGGGCCGCGCCTATTAAACCGGCCAGCATTATACGCGGCAGCCTGATTGACAGGATAATCACATCTTTTGAATCCCGCAGGATATTACCGGCAAATCCGCCTCGGATGATATTGACTATCTCAATCGGGCTGATCTTAGCCGGTCCGAAACATAATGCAGATAAGACTGAGAGTATCAGCAATATCAGTAGAGCTGCGCAACATTTTAATACCGATTTTAACCCGAATAATCCGGGAGTTAATCTGAGCAAATCTTTACCTCATTGAACTTAGCGCACCGCGAGTAGCGGGCTGCTCGTAGATGCCGACCTTTAGGTCGGCCTGCAACCGCGCCGAAGAGCTTTAACTCAGCCTATCGCCAATAGGGGGCGGCTTATTAATAAAAATGTATGTTTCGGGGTGTCTTACCCCGAAACATCAAAAAACCTCAGGGTGAATTATATGCGCTAATTTGTCTAAGCCGTCTACGATCCTTGGACCGGGACGGTCTACTATATCTGGATTGATTACGTGAATCCGGTTGTCTTTAACCGCTGCAATGCTTTTCCACCTGTTCCAAAAAAGCGACAAATCTTTATTATTCGGTATCATAGAAGTTGCTATGATTATCTAAGGATTACGGGCTAGCACTTCCTCTAAGCTGTATTTAGGATAGCCGGCGGTATTTTCAGAAACGATGTTTTGCCCTCCGGCCAAGCTAATCAGATTATCCCAAAATGTATCTTTGCCTACGCTGATTAAGGGGCTTGGCTCAATCTGCACAAAGACGCGGCGGCGGGTAACTCCTGACAGCGCATTATTTATAAATCGTATTTTGCTCCGCATATTATCTGTTAAGTCTTTAGCTTGCGCTTTAGCGCCGGTAATTTGGCCGATATGCGCAATAGAGGATAAAATCCCCTCCAGATTTTGCGGATAAATAACGTATACAGTAAAGCCCAAATCGGTAAGCCGGCTGATGTCTTCTTTGCGGTTACCATCAGCGGATGCGATAATAAGATCAGGATGCAGGGAAATAATGCTCTCAAGCCCGAGGTTTATATAGCTGCCTACTTTGGGTTTACGTTTAGCCTCCGGCGGATAATCGCTGAATTTGGTTACCCCCACTACATGCCCTTTGATTCCCAGGGCGAATAAAATTTCCGTTATTCCGGGGGTTAAGGAAACTATGCGTTTGGGATATTCTTTTATAAACACGTCTCTTCCCATTTCATCGGTATATACCTTAGCCTGTAATGAAGATACACAAAAAAACAGTAATATAATAAATAAGGTTGTTATTTTTTTCATATTTGTAAAGGGTTTATTTGCTAGTAAAGGAAACCATATTTTTTATCCAATGTAGATGCGGTTTTTAAACCCGTCCTTATAGAGTTTTCTAACAGGCCAACTTAAAAGTCGGCGGCTACAAATGTTAGCAAATGTAGGTTGACTTAAGGTGCCAGATACACTTATTTCTGTAGATGTCATTCTGAACGAAACGGAGTGGAGTGAAGAATCTACCCGCATATGCAAGTAGATTCTTCGGCCTTCGGCCTCAGAATGACAGACAAGAAAATGTCTTTTTGCTTAAGCCTAGCGGTGAACAATGGCGGTGGGTCCGCAACTATTTGAGATAATATCGACTTAAATATATATTTGAAACTCTTTCATAATACAGGCTTGACCCACCCTACATTAAGGAACTGTTCCTTTTTTAAATCATTATTTATAAGCCGGTTGACTGTAAAAATAAAAAAAGCCGGTCTTCGCATAAAGGAAGTACCGGCATATTAAAAATGCCCCGCTGTCTTTATTCCACGAAGACATACATAGAGGCTTTTACAGGCAGGTATTCTGACTCTCGGATCGTCCTACTTGCTGCGCCTTCCCGCCTTTTAAGGATCAAATAAAAATAATTTGAGTCATAAAATAAGGCAGTGGCCTTAGGGTTTAAAAAATATATAGCCCTAAGCGGCAGCTTTCGTCCCCGATTACAGCGGCGGGTCCGTGATGGATTTACACCATCTTCCCTTTTTCACCCGAATATTTTCGGGCACCTGTAAAAGTATGTATTCAATTGTATTCAATAATAGAAAAAATACTATCTTATTACGCCGCTTTTGTCAAGCATACATATAAAAAAACACTTAAAGCGACAATTGAATTGACAAATTTAACTTAACTTGTTAACCTGAAAGTGTTATCTGGTAATTATATAATTTTGTACCAATTTGCATAAAAATACCTATGAGCACCTAAATGAGGAAATTAACGCATGAGTCAGAATGTAGTGGAAATAGCTGATTTGTATTATAAATACCCTGATGGCACCCCTGCTTTAAACGGCATAAACCTAACCATCAAAGAAGGGGAATCTATAGCCATCGTAGGTCATAATGGCGCTGGAAAATCCACTATGCTCAAACACTTAAACGGAATTTTAATAGGACACGGCAAAATACATATTGCCGGATTGCCGCTTAATAAAAAAAATTTACGCACAATAAGAAACTATGTCGGTATGGTTTTCCAGAACCCGGATGATCAATTGTTCTGCCCCACAGTGTATGATGATGTGGCCTTCGGTCTGATTAATATGGAAATGGAAGAACAAGAAATAAGAAAAAGGGTTAAAAAAACCCTGGAACATGTGGGATTACAGGGTTTTGAAAAGCGTGCGGCTCACCATTTATCTTTCGGACAAAAAAAACGCGTAGCCTTGGCTACTATACTTTCCATGCTCCCCAAGCTGCTGGTGTTCGACGAACCCACCAGCAACCTTGACCCGCGGAATGAAAAAGCCTTTCTCGACTTAGTTAAATCATTACCCAGCACAAAAATTATTGTAAGTCATGATCTGCCGATTCTATTTCAGTTATGTGAACGGTTTATCGTAATCAGCGGAGGAAAAATAGTGGAAGATACCACTAGGGATAATTTTATCGTAAATAAAAAATTGATAAAAGAACACGGCCTTGATTATGAGTTTAAATGCGCCTACTGTGAACATTTTCATAACAGTCCAACCTAATTTCCCCACAACTTATATATATATTGGAGTAGTATAGAAATGCACATCCCTGACGGCCATATAAATGCAGTTATAAACACATTAACTTATCTAATCTCAATCGGAACATGTGCTTATGCCATTAAAAAATTAAGCCGTGAAACCAGCGAAATGCGTATCCCGCTGCTTGCGGTTGCTTCCGTTTTTATCCTGCTGATTCAACTTATAAATTTTCCCATAATCAAGATTACCGCCTCACATTTTATCGGAGCAGTATTACTGGCTGCTTTAGTCGGACCTTGGGCCGGCTGCCTGATTATCGCCTTGGTGTTGATTATTCACCAACTTGTTCTTGGTTACGGAGGATTGGCAAGCCTTGGCGCCAATATATTTAATCTGGGAATAATCGGCGCAACCGGCGGTTATTATGCCTTGATGAGGATTAAAAAATTGTTTCCCCATAATAACAAAGGCTACCTTACTTCCCTTTTTATTGTTTCATTCGGCTCAGTTATTATTATCAATCTATTTTTTTACATTCAACTGAGCGCTTCCAATGTTGAAATAGTTTTAGGCAATCTGTTATCTGCCGCGATTTTAATCGGTATATTGGAAGCAAATATTACCGTCGGCTTAGTATATCTTATTGTAAAAGCTAGGCCGGATTTGGTAATTACTCATTGCTGCGGCGGTGATAAAGAAAGCTGCTACTCTCATCATCATCATGTAAAAACCCATAAACATAAGGCGGGTAAAGAAAACGAACACGGCCATGTGTATTAATTAGTTAATAGTATAAAAATCCTATTTTATCCTTTTATAGG
>JAJRXT010000119.1 GCA_024276125.1 bacterium | reverse complement strand
AGTCATTTAATATTGTTTCGGCTGCAGGAACGCTGACTTCACAACCATAAGCTAAAGCTGTTTGAATATCATCTAATACCGCTTGAGACAACTTTAAGAGAGAGCGTTTTTCGGCAAAATTTTCCGCCGTTAACTGTATAATCTTAATACCGTCTTTTTGGGCTTGCGATAATGCCTTTACGGTTGAAACCGCCTTGCTTTTTACCAAGCGCTGATCGCCTATTTGATCAAGCGCTCTATGCTCTAAGATAGAGCCGTAGGCTCCGCTTTGTAATAAAAATTTTCGGCCGGCATTATCATTAGAATTATCCGTAAGCGATACAACCAAAAAGCTGTTACGCTGTAAGTCGAAATTAACCCCCTTATACCCTGAAAAAAGCGGGATATCAAAGGCATAATCTACATCCATGGCTTGTGATACCATCGCTTCACCAAAAAACGGTACGGCATAGACCCCGTTTTCTTGCGCCAGCCAGTTAGACAATTGGCTGTTTTCATAGTGATAGCTCTGCGTGGTATGCTTTAGCGGGCCTAACCCCAACTCATTATTCCAAATTAGGGCTACATAATTTTTAAGCCGGTTTACTAAACCGTCTTTTCCAGATAAGGGATTAGTATCTATATTATTTAAAGCATTAGCGGACATATTGCCCATATTTAAGGCAAGGCAGGTGTTTGCTCCGGCTGTCAGTAAATGCTTTATTGGGGCAATAGAGTTTTTATTCATAGAGCTAAAAGATAATGATAAATACTGCGGACTGCCCATTGCGACTGGTTTACCGTAACCGACAATCTCATCACCCAACAGGATATACGGTTTAACCTTAACCAGATAACCGGGGAAACAGCAGATTTTTTCAGCCTTATCCTCTGTTTGAGTCATTAAAACATTCAATATCCGGCTTTCATTTTTATCCGCCGGCAAATAAAGTATACTCAAAGGATTAGTCAAAAGCTGTGCCAAGGCTATATGCAAGCTTGCGCCCGTATTCTCGTTTGTCAATCCGGCTAATTTAATATTTACCCGATATCCAAAATCATCCGGCAGTTTGTTTAACTCCCCATTTCGTTGTATTATGTTTTTGCTAAGATAATTTTTAAAATCTATTGATGTTTTTTTATTGAGGTTAAGCTTGTCGAATGAATTATGATGATCGGCTATACCTAGTTCTTCTAGCAGGTCCTTATCTAATTGAGCGGTTTCAGCATCTATCCATTCCGGTTTTTTAACCTGATGCTCACGCTGCGCTTTTTTAAAAGCAGGATCAAATTCCACCCAATGATCATTTATATAAGCCTTAACCCAAACCCGCTCGATAACGCCGTCTTTATAAGACATTCCGCCTTCGCCTAAGATTTTTGCGGCATCCTGCGGATTATTCACGCCCAACCATAGAGCGGCGGCATTCTCCGGTATTTTGATAGAACCGTATACATAACGTGCGGGGATATTTGCTTTACGCAGCAGAGCAATCAATAATGATGCTTGATCAAAATCTGTCCCCTGCCTATCCCACAAACAGCGTTCGGCTCCCTTTATAACGCCGTATAAAGGTAAATAAGCGATGTTTTCGTTTACCCAGTTATATATTTTATCAGGGTCATTGTTTAATTTTAGAACAAGTTTGTCCATTGCTGGACTAACCGGCTTTTGCAGGATAGCCGCCAAGTCATCTGTTGTAGGTGTACCGGATAGTTTTTGGCTTTTAAACGAAAGAAATAAATTATTTTTTAAATTAACCTTGTTGTGCGGTAGAAAGGCTGTATCCAAGGGCTTGTGTTGATAAAAGATTAGCTTATCTAATATATTAAGGCTGGTTTTTACATTAGCCAGTTGTGCAGTTGGATTTAAATTTTCAAGTCCATTTAACCTATCTAAGATATCTTTTAAACTGTCCAGTTTTTTGCTGAATTTTTCTTTGGCTTCAAACTGACGTTTTTGTGCTATGTCCTGTAACTTATGTTCTTTAAACAAAGAGGTAATTTGTGCATCAAGTAAATCAAACTGACCGGCAATTGTTTTTATTATTTCCTTTTGCTTTTCCAAGCTTGTTTTTAACTCTGATACATAAGGGGAAATATTTTCGCCGGCAGCTATTTTTTTTTCTATTTTACGTAAGATATCTTTATGCCGGCTTAAATTATAAGTTAGCTTTTCGCCTGATTTTTCTAATGAAGGAGATTTTTTTGCGGCATATGTATTATGTAAAGACAAACCGCATATAAGCCATATTACTGTCAGCGATATTATCGCCCTAGATAGATATTTATTTGTACGTTGCATTTTCGTATTCCTTAGTGCTTGAAATGTCTGATTCCGGTAAATACCATTGCAATAGAATGCTCATTGGCTGCTTTGATTACCTCCTCGTCTCTTATTGACCCGCCTGGTTGAATAATAGCGCTGGCGCCGGCCTCGGCAATAGCATCCACTCCATCTCTAAAAGGGAAAAAAGCATCTGAGGCTACCACCGTGCCTTTGATCGGGAGTCCGGCCTTGCTGGCTTTACTTACTGCTAGTTCGGTAGAATCCACCCTGCTCATCTGACCCGCTCCGACGCCTACAGTTTGATTTTTATTTGTAAACACAATGGCATTGGATTTTACATGTTTTACCACTCTCCATGCAAAATTCAAGGCTTCCCATTCTGCCGGAGTCGGCTGGCGTTTGGTTACTACCTTACATTTATCTTTATCTAATGTAAGGTAGTTTCGGTCTTGTGCTAACATCCCGCCCGATACCTGCTTTAATTCCCAATTATCTTTAATTTTAATATCCGGTTTGTCGGCTATAAGCAGTCTAAGGTTGGTTTTGGTTTGCAGAAGGTCTATAGCGCTTGCATCAAAACCCGGGGCAATTACCGCCTCTATAAATGTAGAAATTATTTCTACAGCGGTTTCAGAATCTACTATACGATTAAATCCCAGCACACTGCCGAAAGCAGACACCGGATCGGTTTCGCGGGCTTTTTTATAGGCATTAGCCAAACTTTTACCAATAGCCGCTCCGCAAGGATTAGTATGCTTTATCACTATGGCTGCCGGCTGGTCAAAATCCCAAGCCAGTTGATAGGCGGCGTCTATATCAATGATATTATTAAATGAAAGCTCTTTACCCTGAAGCTGTTTAGCATTAGCGATACCCGGGATTTTAGTGTTTTGTGTTCTATAAAATGCAGCTTTTTGATGCGGATTTTCGCCATAACGCAGGCTTTGAATTTTTTTAAAATCCAACTGTAAAACAGAAGGAAAAGCCGAGGCTTTTTTTATAAAATTATTATCGTTTAATTTTATCTGCTCCAAATAACCGCAAATTGTCCGGTCGTATTCTGCCGTGTGCTGAAAGGTTTTACAAGCCAGCTTAAACTTTGTATCCAGGCTTAAATCGCTCTTATTGGCTTTTAATTCGCTTAATACAGCCTCATAATCATTTGCATCCACAATTACCGCTACATCCTGAAAATTTTTGGCAGCCGATCGGATCATGGTAGGACCGCCTATGTCAATATTTTCAACGGCATCTTCAAATTTTACTTTAGGGTCAGCTACTGTTTTTTTAAAGGGATAAAGATTAACCACAACCATATCAATAGTATTAATACCCTGATCAAATAACGCCTGCATGTGATTGGGATTATCGCGTTTTGCCAGTATCCCTCCATGAATCACCGGATGCAGTGTTTTTACTCTGCCGTCCAGCATTTCAGGAAATTTGGTTATATCAGATACTGATTTAACTTCTATACCTTCTTTTTTTAATAATTTAGCTGTCCCGCCGGTAGAAAATATTTCTATTCCCAATGCGGTTAAACCTTGAGCAAATTCGGCAATTCCGGTTTTATCGGAAACACTGATTAAGGCTCTTTTTATTTCAGGCATTTTATACTCCTAGAAGAATCTATCTTATGGAAAATATTACATTTAGCGTTGGGTTATTATGTTTCTTTGTATAAAAAATAGGCTACTGCTTATAATAGCCACATAATAACAGACAGTAAATACAATTGCAATCGATTTTTGTCTGTACCGTAGACACGTTTGTAACTGTTACTGATATAATTATTTGAAATACAAACAATTAATTAATGTATGAGCATTACAGGCTGGATAAGCGCTTAATCTAATGTTGATGCAACAGTAGATAAAAATGGTTTAACCTGTATATTTTCATTAAATCCCAATACCTTAAAAAATTTCTTAATAATCTGATCTTCCAAAATCTTATAATCATCATAACTTAAGTTAGAGCAGTCTATTTGACCGCCGGCAATCATACCGTGTCCGCCGGCGCTCCCTTTATGTACAGCCAACACCCTTTTAAGCAGCCTGCCCGCTTGGGCTTTTTTGTTTTGAGTTCGTACCGATATTATAAGCTTATCTTCAAAACGTCCTATACAGACGGACCATGTAATACGCTCTTTTTTTAAGAGCATATCGGCAATTTGAGATACAATATCCGGCTGGCTTACTTTACCCAATTTAGTACCCATAATATTTCTGTAAACAAAGGCATTATGCAGCGCCTTATCTAATTCAAGGTAATACTGATTACTTAAGGCGGGATTTTTTATGCGGGACAGGGTTTTTAGCGCCGACTTAGGGAATAAATTAAGATACGCTTTTATATCTTCAGGAGATGCTTCTCTGCCCAATTCCTGGGTTTCAGAGCTTATACCATAACTTAAAGCAGTGCAGATACGCGCAGGCAGCTTTATTTCGCTGTTTAACAAATATTCGGTTAAAATAGTTGCGCAGGCTCCGTAATCTGGACGTATATCTACAAAATTTGCACAATTAATTTTTTTTATAGGATGATGGTCAATTACAATAGCAGGACGTAACCGGCGGGGAAAGCTGTTATTAGCCAAGCCGGGCTGGGTATCAACTAAGGCGATATGTTTATAATCACTAAAATTTATCTTGGTCAATGGGACAAATTTTATTTTCAATTCCTTAACCATAGCCTGATTTTCCGCTCTGCCGATAATGCCGGCAAGTACAATGTATGAGCGGATCATAAAAACTTGTTTCAGCAAAAATTGTAAGGCTGATGCCGAGGCTATGGCGTCGGGGTCTGGATTATTATGCGGTATAATAAGCAGCTTTTTACAGCCGGTAAGCGTTTTTTTTAAATTGGATAAAGAGTCAGTCAGCTCCGTAATAATTAAGCTCTCCTTAATTTAGCGATTTGGCGGGCTTTTACTAAGTCTGCTGGGGTGTTTATATTAAATAAGGCATGTCCTGAGGAATCAAGCTTGGCAATTTCTGCCGAAGCAAGATAGCCCGAATGCACCTGCGAAAAAAATTTACTGATTTTTAATTCATCCCGTTTTATTTGATCTTCTATATGCGGCCTGCATCTTTGACAATAAACTGCGTGTAGTGGATGTAGCCTGTCATTATATTTAGGAATAAACAGATCAAATCCACTTGATTTCTTCTTCATATAATTAATCAGCCCCTCATTTAAAAAAGGCATATCGCAGGCAAAACAAAATACAGCCGGCGTATCGGCATAATGTAAGGCGCTGTAAATCCCGCCCAAAGAACCCTTATCAGGGATTACATCCGTTACTACCCTAATCCCCCAATTCTGCGCTTTCTCGAACTGAGCTTCATTAACTACAATCAGCAGATCATTAAATAAGGGTTTTATTACATCAATTATCCGTTTAATCAGCGGCCGGCCGGCTATATCTAAAAAGGCTTTAGCCTCTCCCATACGCCTGCTGCCTCCGCCTGCCAAAATCACGCCGGTCATTTTATTATATTGTCATTCTGAAGCCGAAGGCTGAAGAATCCCCCATCCGTATGTGAGCAGACCTTTCGCTTCACTCAGGGCGACGGTATTGTCATTCTAAAGCCGAAGGCTGAAGAATCTACCGTTCGTACGGATGGGAGATTCTTCACTTCACTTCGTTTCGTTCAGAATGACATGATTTTAAAACCTATTATAGACACACATCTTAGCGCTTAAGCAACTTGTTTCGGGGTGAGACACCCCGAAACATACATTTACAAATTATGGTTTATGAACCCTTGCAGCCTAACATCAATTAGAAAAAATTTTCTCGTAATTGGATAATTCCAATTGACTAAAAATAAACGGTATTTCAAAATCTGCCGATTCCGGTGAATCAGAGGCGTGGATAGCATTTTCCTGACGGTTCTGGCCGAATTGCGCTCTCAATGTTCCCGCTTCAGCCTCATTCGGGTCAGTTGCACCCAGCAGGCTGCGCACTTTATCAATAGCATTATCACCTTCTAATACGGCGGCTATTACCGGGCCTGAGGACATATAATCAGTAAGATCATCATAAAAAGGTCTTTTGTGATGTACGATATAAAACTCACAAGCTTGTTCTCTGCTTAATTTAAGCATTTTAAGCGCTTTTATTACCAGTCCGTTTTTTTCC
The DNA here is from genome assembly GCA_024276125.1 of bacterium. GTDB lineage: Bacteria > SZUA-182 > SZUA-182 > SZUA-191 > JAJRXT01 > JAJRXT01. Next base: position 1,704 of record JAJRXT010000119.1, on the reverse strand, counting down.
ATTTGAGCTAAAATTTCTCCGGCATAGCATCTGGCGACTGCATCCGGTTTAATAATGGTTAAGGTTTTTTGCATTGATTTTATTTTCCTCATATATAATTAGACTAATTGTTCCAGTAAATTAATACTTGCTCTCACCTTATCGGCGCTTTGTTTCAGCATATCTTTTTCGCAAGATGTAAGCTTAAGCTCTACTATACGTTCTACTCCGTTTTTTCCCAATATAACGGGCGTTCCCATATAAAGCCCGCTTAAACCGTATTCCCCCTCTAAATAAGCCGAACAGGGAAGGATTTTTCTCTTATCATTTAAAATAGCATCCGCCATCTGCCAGATAGCGGCAGAAGGCGCATAATAAGCGCTGCCGGTTTTTAATAAGCCCACAATTTCAGCGCCGCCGCATCTAGTGCGCTGTACCAGTTCTTCAATTTCAGCATCTGTTAATAATTCGCAGATAGGCGCTCCGCCCACATTACTGTATCGAGGCAGAGGCACCATAGTATCTCCATGTCCGCCCATTACCAGCGCTTGGATATTCTACGGCGAAACCTGCAATTTGGCTGCGATAAAAGAACGAAAACGGCTGCTATCCAAAATACCGGCCATTCCTAAAACTTTATTTTTAGGCAGTCCGCTTACTTTTTTAACCAGATAGGTCATAACGTCAAGCGGATTGGTAACTACCAAAATTATAGCTTCCGGCGAATATTTCATGACTTCTCTAATAACCGATGAGACTACTTTGGCATTAATAGTAAGCAAATCTTCGCGGCTCATACCCGGTTCTCTAGGAATGCCGGCAGTTATTATCACCAGATCAGAATCAGCGCTGTCGGCATAATTGTCGGTTCCTATAATTTGGCTGCTGAAACCGCAAACCGAGGCTGACTCCCATATATCCAAACCTTTACCGATAGGTATACCTTCTAATATATCCAGCAATACAACTTTAGCCAAATTTGATTGAACAATACGCTGAGCGGCGCTTGCCCCTACATTTCCAGCGCCGATTATTGTTACCTTATCCTGCATAATATACAAACCTCCATGCAACTATTTATGATAATAAATGATAACCTCGTAAAAAGTTATACTCAAGAAGTCCATAAACAATAATTGTATGTTTCGGGATGTCTAAAACCGAAACCAGATAATATGTATGCAAAACTGCGCTTGTTTCGGGGTGGGACACCCCGAAACATATATCTTCAGACTTTTTACGATTCCATCAATAATAACCAATCCATTGTTATAAAGATTGTTATATCAATATTTTTTTGATTTTGCAACCCGAATCACAAATTCACTAGGAAATGTTTGTTTGTACCATACAGACAGATTTAAAAATCCGCGCTTATAAAGGAAGGAATCTCCTATACAATTTATCGTGTCAACAAAGTATTGTCGTAAACCGTCATTGCCAACGAAGCGAAGGACTTCGTTTCGCTGGCAATGACAGCTATGTAAAACCAATTTGCCTAAAGATGAACCTATAAGTAGCAACTTGGGTTACTTAACTTATGTTACGCAAAAAAACAATGACATTGCCGTAGGGTGGATTAAGGGGTCTGATATAACAGATATTCGTTATACATTAAAGACAATAATTTATTAAAAGATTACCCCGAATCCACCACCCCTAGCAGCGAGCAATCTTTGTGGCTGCCGAATTCTCAAATCTGGCAGCTAACGAGGCATCGAATTT
>JAJRXT010000014.1 GCA_024276125.1 bacterium | reverse complement strand
GATTTCGGTGAATTATTTAAGCTGTTTCCGCAGCAGAGTCAGATTTTTATAAAAAAATTACTAACCGGTGAGCTGGAGATTAAGCTGTCTCATCTGGAAATAGGAGAACTAAGCAGGGAACAGAGCCGATCGGCTAACAGGGTATCATTTTCATTAATTATTGCTGGTTTGATAGTGGGTTCCAGCCTGATTATTCACGGTGACAGGGGGCCGTTTTTATTCGGGTTGCCGGCTTTGGGATTATTTGGATTTGTAATTGGTTTTCTTTTGGGTTTATGGCTGGTTGTCTCCATGTTTTTTTCACACAAGCGATAGGTTTTCTTCTTTTAACTTGACAGCAGCATAAGAATTTTATATCTTGCTTATATTGTAGTTAAGCATAAATATTAACATCTATATTTAAAGATTATTTGATGAGATATATACGGTATTTTAGTATTTTTTTTATTTTAAGCGTTTTTTGGAGTTGCGGGGCAGGGTTAAGTAACGCCAAGCACAGTTTAAACCGGCTTAAGCTCAATATGTCTAAAGAGGAAGTAAAAATGACTATGGGGATTGAGGGACAGGCCAGAGCGCTTGAGACGACGTCTGAGGGGAAGACCAAGGAGGTTTGGGAATATAGTTTTGCTGATCTTTTGGATGAGCGGGCGGATATCTACCGGATGATCTTTATAGATGACAGATTAGTAAAATGGGAAAAAATATAGGTACATTTATATAATGGTTTTGTAAAAAAGTCAGAATACATATTATGTCATTCCCGCACAAGTATGAATCTTGTATTTTCAACTAGTGGAGCGTTCCATTAAAAAGGATGCCTTACCTGTCATTCTGAGGCCGGAAACCGAAGAATCTACTCGCATACGGGGGCAGATTTTGTATTTCGAGGCTGTGTCATAATTGCCTATAATCTAAAAATTGTCCTCAATCTGTCATTCCTGTGAAAGCAGGAATCCATTCTTTTTAATAGTTTATGGATTCCAATTTTTGCGGGAATGACAGTAAAAAAGCAATTTTTATAATTACGACACAGTCTCTTCGTTCAGAATGACAAAATGAATGTATACGTTTTACTGAAACGTTGTACTAGTACAGCATTCATTTTATATTGAACTGGTTAACATTTTGTCATTCTTAAGCAAAGTTAAAAATCTTCATGTTACGTTGAGCGGCCCCATAGCTAAGGCTTAAGGGTGATGGCAATATAAAGCCAGTAAATTTCTGACTGGATGTCCTGTTTTTGCGGAAATGATGATTTTTTCGGGTTTATGTTATATAGGTTTCTGGTTGGATTAACTCCTGAATTTCAATGTAGTTTTTTGTATATAGATATGCCGAAGTGGCGGAATTGGTAGACGCGCTAGGTTCAGGGTCTAGTGGGAGTATTCCTGTCGGGGTTCGAGTCCCCGCTTCGGCACCAAACATTAATAAAGTTATCAATTCAACTAGAGAATGAAGCGGTGTTTGCTTCAAGCGCCCAAAAGTACCTTTTTCGTACAACTCCAAGTAGCGCTTCTTCGAGTCCTTTTCCATGAATCCAGCAGCCATATATGTCAACTGTTATGGTAATTGAACTATGCCCAAGTTGCTCTTTTATATAAGCAGGGCTTCTGTTAGCCATAAGAAGAATTGATGCGTATGTATGCCTTAAGTCATGAGGATTTCTCATTCTAAGCCCAGCTCCTTTGCAAACCCTTTTCACTAACGGTTAGCCGTGATTTAGCGAATTAGGGGTTTGTTCTTTGAAAAAAAGTCAAAAATTCTTTGAAAATCGTATTTGCGTTGGCGGTTAATCAAAAACCAACAGCTAACGTGCTTTTATTGTTAACCTTATGACGGCATAGCGTGTTTCCTATGTTAATTTGTCTTGGTTTTTATCCTTAAATCTTGCTCATTTGACACACTAATCCTGCGACTGACCCGAATAGCGTTATCATACGAGCTTTTGTTAAAACAGGTCGCTCATCGCGAAAACTTAAGCCCGGGCGCCATCTATGCCGCGCAAGAGAAAATTCTTAAGCCCCAAATTGTGCTTGATATGCCCAAAGGGGCGCTCCACTTTCATCTTGCGCCGCTTATATATTTTCTGCGATTCGGCCTGCTCGCATTGTTTTTCGGTATTTTCTTGCGCCTTCTTTATTTGGCTGGCGAATTGCTTGATATAATTGCCGTCATCCACTACATCGGCGCTTACTATAAGACCGTTTTTATCATCGACTGCGCTTGGGGCGTTATAGCCGGCGTGCGAGCCTTGGCGGCTTTTCATTAAAGCGCTGTCCGAAGTCGGTTTTATTTATGGTTTTGCGGGGAGAGCCTGATTCTTCGCGTTCTTTGAATGACAAAAGCAATTGCTCAACTTTGTTGCGAAGCGCTTCGGCATTAGCCGGCGCTTTTTTCATCTTTACCGTAGACTCTGCCGCATTTTCGGCGCCGTCAATCTATTCGGAAAAGTCTATGAGTTTATACCGTAGAAGGTCATATCTTGTGATTTCGCAATAATTTATTTACCACAAAGAACACAAAGAGTTTGACAAGTTATTTTATTATTTCTTTGTGGTTTTATTAATTTTTTATTAATTAACCTGAGTTCGGCATAAATCTTATTGTCTTTACAGGTTATTTTTTGTTTTTTTATATAAAAAAGGTTGACGTACCTCCTGTTGTTATAGATAATGTATTGTAAAACTAAATATTATCATATTCAACAAGGAGGTGCGTCAATGGATTTGCTCCGGTTGTTTTGTGATGTTGATGATTTTTGTAACTATTTTGTCCCTCGTTGGGAAGCCCGATTGCTGGAATCCACCGACAAAAAACGCTGCAAACCGGGAAATCTTTGTTTAAGCGAAGCTATGACCATAATTATCAGTTTCCATCAGTCCGACTATCGTACCTTTAAACATTATTATTTACAGCATGTTAGCAAATACCAACGAGCCGAATTCCCAAAGCTGGTCAGCTGCAATCGCTTTGTGGAACTAATGCCGGGAGCGCTTATTGCATTGTGTTGCTACATAAAAACCCGAAAGGGAAAAGTTACCGGCATATCCTTTGTAGATTCTACCATTATTAGGGTCCGCCACAATTTGCGTATAAAATCAAACAAAGTTTTCAAGAAGATAGCTAAACGCGGCAAAACATCGGCCGGCTGGTTTTACGGCTTTAAACTTCATTTGATTATCAAT
>JAJRXT010000118.1 GCA_024276125.1 bacterium | reverse complement strand
TGAGGCTCGTGACGTGCATGCTACTCACTATGGACGTATTTGTCCGATTGAAACGCCGGAGGGGCCTAATATTGGTCTAATAACCTCTCTTAGCACTTATGCCAGGGTAAATGATTTCGGCTTTATAGAAACCCCGTATAGGAAAGTTGTAAATGGGCAAGTTACCGAGCAGATTGAGTATCTTAGCGCTATTGAAGAAAAGGATTATACTATGGCCCAGGCTAACGCTCCGGTGGATGAGAAGGGTCATTTTACAAGTAATAGAATAGCCGTTCGTAAGCGCGGCGATTTTCTAAGGGTAATGCCTGATCAGGTGGATTATATGGATGTTGCGCCTAAACAGTTGGTTAGTGTGTCAACTTCATTAATTCCATTTTTGGAAAATGACGATGCCAACCGCGCCCTGATGGGTTCTAATATGCAGCGTCAGGCTGTGCCCTTGATGATTCCCGATGCTCCGGTAGTGGGAACCGGCATGGAACGAGTTGTGGCCAGAGATTCCGGCGGGGTTATACTGGCCAGACGGGCGGGTATAGTAGAGAGTGTTACTGCTGACCGCATTATTGTTCGGGCTGACCAAGACTCAATTGACGCCTCTGGAGAAGATACGGGCATAGATATATATAATTTAATAAAATTTTATCGTTCTAATCAAAATACCTGTATAAATCATAAACCTATAGTAAGGTATGGTCAAAAGCTGAAGAAGGGAGACGTGCTGGCCGATGGTCCGGCTACGCGTCGCGGAGAGCTGGCTTTAGGGCAGAATGTATTGGTGGCGTTTTTGCCGTGGCGCGGCTATAATTTTGAGGATGCTATAATTATCAGTGAAAAGGTAGTTAAAGATGATCGTTATACCTCTATTCATATAGAAGAATTCTCAGTAGAGGCCAGAGACACCAAATTGGGTAAAGAAGAGATTACCAGAGATATACCTAATGTAAGCGAGGAAACTTTAAAAAATCTGGATGAAAGCGGTATTATTCGGGTGGGAGCTGAGATAAAACCGGGGGATGTGCTGGTAGGTAAGGTAACTCCCAAGGGTGAGACCCAGCTTACGCCGGAGGAAAAATTGCTTCGGGCGATTTTTGGAGAGAAAGCCGGCGATGTGAAGGATGCCTCTTTAAGCGTACCTCCCGGTATAGAGGGCGTGGTGGTTGATGTAAAGGTTTTTTCGCGAAAGGGCGTAGATAAGGATATGCGCACCAAAAATATTGAAGATGGCGATTTATGTAATCTTCAGCAAAACCTGACCGATGAAAAAAGAATCCTAAAAAAATATGCGTATAATGAAATAAAGTCCTTATTAGAAAATACAGAATTAGATAAGGCAATAATTGATGATAATAATAAGATTATTGTAAGTGAAGGTTGTAAATTAACAAAAGATATGCTGGAGCAAATACGCCCGTATTTTTGGCGGGGGCAAGATATAAATGTGGCTGATAATGAGTTGCAGGCGCGTATTGATTTAATTAGAGAGAAGGTAAAGCGTCAGATAGAGGACCTGGAAAATGCTTATAATGCCCGCGTTGCTATTTTGGGTAAAGGCGAGGAATTATCTCCCGGGGTAATAAAGCTGATTAAGGTTTATATTGCTATGAAGCGTAAGCTTTCCGTAGGGGATAAGATGGCCGGACGCCATGGCAATAAGGGCGTAATCGCCAAAATAGTACCTGAATGGGATATGCCTTATTTACCTGATGGAACGCCGGTTGAAATTATATTAAACCCATTGGGAGTTCCCTCGCGTATGAATGTGGGGCAGATTTTGGAGACTCACTTGGGATGGGCGGCTAAGGCTTTGGGGATTTATGTTTCCGTGCCGGTATTTGAAGGCCCTTCTGAGGATGTAATTCGTGATGCTTTAGTTGAGGCGAATCTTCCAGCATCCGGTAAAACAGTGCTTTATGACGGTCGTACGGGCGAGCCCCTGCATCAAGAGGTGACTGTGGGTTGTATTTATATTCTGAAATTAGCTCATTTGGTAGATGATAAAATACATGCCCGTTCTATAGGACCTTATTCTTTGATTACCCAGCAGCCATTGGGCGGTAAAGCTCAATTTGGAGGACAGAGATTTGGAGAGATGGAGGTTTGGGCGTTGGAGGCATATGGAGCGGCACATATTTTACAGGAAATGTTGACCGTGAAATCCGATGATTTACAAGGCCGTACCAGGGCTTATGAATCGATTGTTAAAGGAGAACCAATAAAAGGCGCCGGTATTCCTGAATCATTTAATGTATTGGTTAAGGAATTACAGAGCTTATGTCTTGATGTGGAATTATTAGAGCATGTAAAGGATGCAGATAAGAAGTGATGGATGTTGCTTTTTAAGCAGGAAAAAAACATAAGTCCAAAAGATAAATGAAATTCAGATGGCAAAGATAGTATTTAGAGGCTTTTACCTAACAATTGTCATTCCCGAATGTCTTTAAAAGAGAATCTAATTTATATTCCAGCTTAAAATCATTGTGGGAATGACGTTTTGGGGGACTTTTTCAAGTGTCCCATTAGTAAAGCAATAATTTTTGAACTCTAGTATTTGTCCTCTTGGTATAAATTAAAATAAACAGAGTGTTAAATCAATTTTACCCTAAAACATATAGGGGGGATTCTATTGGAACGGGTAAGGTTTTTGAAAGACCCTAAAGATGGGCTCAACTTTGAAGCAATTCGTATAGGTATAGCCGCCCCGGAAAAAATCAGGCAGTGGTCGTTTGGCGAGGTAAAAAAGCCGGAAACAATTAATTATCGGACATTTAAACCAGAGAAAGACGGGCTTTTCTGCGCTAAAATTTTCGGTCCTACGCGTGATTGGGAGTGTAATTGCGGTAAGTATAAAAGAATGAAACACCGCGGTATTGTCTGTGATAAGTGCGGGGTGGAGGTTATTCAGTCTAAAGTGCGCCGCGAGCGTATGGGGCATATAGAACTTGCATCTCCGGTTTCGCATGTTTGGTTTTTTAAGGGGTTACCCAGTCGGATCGGCAACTTATTGGATATGAGCCTAAAAGAGCTTGAGCGTATTTTATATTTTGAATCGTATGTAGTTGTTGATAATGGAAAAACTCCCCTTAGAGAAAAGGAACTGCTGAATGAAGACGACTATCGTCACGCTATAGATGAGTACGGAGAGGATGCTTTTAAAGCGGGGATTGGGGCTGAAGCTATACGTGAATTATTAAAAATAATTAACCTGCAAGAGCTGGCGACTGCTTTACGTAAGGAAATGAAGGAAGTTACTTCGGTTCAGGCTAAAAAACGCGTGACCAAAAGGCTTAAAGTAGCGGAAGCCTTACTGCATTCAGGAAACAAACCGGAATGGATGATTCTGGAGGTTATACCGGTTATTCCGCCCGAATTGCGGCCTTTGGTGCCGTTAGACGGCGGTCGGTTTGCTACTTCTGATTTAAATGATCTTTATCGCAGGGTAATAAACCGTAATAACCGCTTAAAAAGGTTGCAGGAAGTAAAGGCTCCCAGCGTAATTATTCGTAATGAAAAGCGGATGCTGCAAGAGGCGGTGGATGCATTGTTTGATAACGGGCGCCGCGGCCGCGTGCTTAAAGGGGCTAATAATCGTCCGCTTAAGTCGCTAAGCGGTATGCTTAAAGGTAAACAGGGACGTTTTCGTCAGAATTTGCTGGGTAAACGAGTTGATTATTCCGGGCGTTCGGTTATTGTGGTAGGGCCGGAAATGCAGCTAAAACAATGCGGTCTGCCCAAGAAAATGGCAATGGAATTATTTAAACCGTTTATTTTTAATAAATTGGAAGAGCAAGGCTATGCTACTACCATTAAGAGCGCTAAAAAAATGGTGGAAAAGCAGGACCCTGTGGTCTGGGATATTTTAGATGAGGTAATTAAAGATCATCCCGTGATGTTAAATCGGGCGCCTACATTACATAGATTGGGTATTCAGGCATTCGAACCGATTTTAGTGGAAGGTAATGCCATTAAAATACATCCTTTGGTGTGCGCCGCATTTAATGCCGATTTTGACGGTGATCAGATGGCGGTACATTTGCCTTTGTCTACTGAAGCGCAGACTGAAGCGCGTATGCTGATGATGTCCACCAACAATATTTTATCGCCGGCAAGCGGCAATCCCGTGACCGTGCCTTCTCAGGATATTGTGCTGGGTTGTTATTATTTGACCAAGGCGCGAATCGGGGTAAAAGGCGAGGGTATGGTATTTGCCAATGCCAGCGAAGCTATTATGGCTTATGATGCCGGTGTGGTGGATTTACAGGCCAAGGTAATGGTGCGTCTGGATAGTTTGGGACTTTTTGAGACTACTGTGGGCAGGGTGCTGTTTAATGAATGTATACCGGAGGGTATATCTTTTCAAAATAAAGTAATGCGCAAGAAGGAATTAAGTGAACTGGTTGCTATAAGTTATCGTGTTCTGGGCAGAAAAAAAACAGTATCTTTGCTGGATAATTTGAAAGATATAGGTTTTGAGCATGCGACCATTGCCGGTATTTCTATTTCTATTGATGATATGCGTATTCCTTTACGAAAAGAGGAACTGATTGCTCAGGCGGAAAAAGAGGTAATTAATATAGAACAGCAATATCTGGACGGTATTATTACAGACGGCGAGCGTTATAATAAAGTGGTAGATATCTGGTCGCATACCACAGAGCAGGTAACTGACGAAATGTTCTCTGAATTGCGCGGCGAAGAACAGAACAAGCAAGGAAGCGGGGAATTTAATTCTATCTTTATGATGGCTGATTCAGGCGCTCGCGGTTCTAAGCAGCAGATTAGGCAGTTGGCCGGTATGCGCGGTCTGATGGCCAAGCCATCTGGTGAAATTATCGAAACTCCGATTACCGCTAATTTTCGTGAGGGCTTGAATGTGTTGCAGTATTTTATTTCTACGCATGGAGCGCGAAAGGGTTTGGCGGATACGGCGCTTAAAACGGCTGATTCGGGTTATCTTACCCGTCGGTTGGTTGATGTGTCTCAGGATGTTATTATAACCATGCACGATTGCGGCACCACAAACGGTATTTTAGTGACTCCTATTGTTGAGGGCGGCGAGGTTATCGCTCCATTAAATGAGCGTATTTTAGGCAGGGTTACTCAGGAGGATATATACGATCCGCTGACTGGTGAATTGCTGGTTAAGATTAATACGGAAATAAATGAAGAACTTGCGGATTTATTGGAGAATGCGGGTGTTGCCCAGCTAAAAATTAGGTCGGTACTGACCTGTATAGCAAAACGCGGGATATGTGCTTTGTGTTATGGGCGTAATTTAGCAACCGGCAGATCAGTTGATTTGGGTGAGGCGGTAGGAGTGCTGGCCGCTCAATCTATTGGCGAGCCGGGTACTCAGCTTACTATGCGGACTTTTCATATTGGCGGTACGGCTAGCCGGGTGGTTGAGCAGACCACTTTGGAGGCCAAGAATTCCGGCGAGGTTAAATACTATAATCTGAGTACGGTAAAAAACAAGCATGGTTATCTGGTGGTTATGAACCGCAATGGCGGTATAGGTATATTAGATGAGGATGGACGTGAAAAGGAACGCTATGCGGTGGTTTATGGCGCTAGATTAAGAGTGCTTGATGGTCAGCGAATTAAATCCGGCGAGGTTTTGGTTGAATGGGACCCTTTTACCAGTTCTATTTTAACTTCCGTTGATGGTAAGGCAGCCTATAAAGATATATTGGAAGGCGTTACTATGCGTGAGGAGTTAGATGAGGTTACCGGTATGTCACAGAAGGTTATACTGGATCATCAGGATGAAAAGCTTCAGCCGCAGATATCTATAAAAAATGAGCAGAATAAAACTATTATGAAGTATATTCTGCCTGCCGGCGCGCATATGATGGTTAGAGACGGGGATATGATATCAGCAGGCGATGTTATAGCTAAAATCCCTCGAGAGACCACCAAGACCAAGGATATTACAGGAGGTCTGCCCAGGGTGGCGGAGTTGTTTGAAGCCCGTAAACCCAAAGAGCATGCTACTATCTCCGAAATTGACGGTACGGTTAAATTCGGCGGTTTTGCAAAAGGTATGCGTAAGATAATGGTAGTGAATGAGGAAGGGGTGGAAAAGGAATATTTAATACCCCGCGGTAAGCATGTAAATGTACATGAAGGCGATACTATTAGGGCTGGTGAACCTCTTATGGACGGTTCTTCCAATCCTCACGATATTTTAGCTATCTTGGGGGATAAAGAACTGCAAAAGTACCTGACTAATGAAGTTCAAGAGGTATATAGGTTGCAGGGGGTTGATATAAACGATAAACATATTTAAGTAATCGTTCGTCAGATGCTGCGTAGAATTAAAATAGATAATTCGGGTGATACCAACTTTTTATTGGGCGAGCAGGTTGATAAATTCAAATTTCAGGAGGAAAACCTGAGAGTAGCCGCAGATGGCGGTCAGCCGGCAACCGGTAAGCCGTTGTTATTGGGTATTACCAAGGCTTCGTTGAGTACGGACAGCTTTATTTCGGCGGCTTCGTTTCAGGAGACCACCAGGGTACTGACTGAAGCCAGTATTTGCGGTAAGGTGGATTTGCTGAGGGGATTGAAGGAGAATGTTATTGTAGGTCGTTTGGTCTCGGCAGGTACTGGAATTAAGGACTATATGAATGTGACTATACAAAGACTGGATGAGATTGAGCAGGATGAGGTTGTAGAAAAAAACAACCAATAGGGCAAGTAACCGCAGAGTAGGTGTTGTTGTCGTAATTGTTACTAGCGCAGGCAATTAATAATCCGTACTATTTAAATTGTACAGGACATTCTTTTTGTAATATGTAGAGCGGGTTTTTAAACCAGCGGATTGACAGACTTAAAAATCGGTTGTTGTATTTTTGTTTAGTCTTTGAAAGCACATCAGTATAACGTATAAATTTTAGTGGTTATAAAAATTATTTAAGTAAAACCTTAAAAAGGTCTTGACAAATTTGTTGCTTACTGATAGAATTCGCTTTGTTTTTAGGACTAATTAAATGTTGGTGATTCCTGATTAGTTTTATAAGGCTAATAACAAAGGGGATGCTATTGTAAGTTTGCATGAAATATTCACGAAACTACCGACATTTATTTTCATTTAAATATTTGAACCGTTATTCGCATTGGGGTAGCAGGCTGGGATGGCGAATAGCGGTTTTTTTTCAATATGAGGTAATTTGAGTAATGCCGACAATTAATCAATTAGTAAGACAGGGGCGTAAGTCTATAAAGCGTAAAGCAAATACGCCGGCGTTGAAAGCCTGTCCGCAGCGGCGCGGGGTATGTGTAAGGGTTTATACCTGTACTCCTAAAAAACCTAATTCGGCGTTGCGTAAGGTAAGCCGTGTTAGATTGACCACGGGCGTTGAGGTAACGGCTTATATTCCTGGTATCGGACATAATTTACAGGAGCATTCGATAGTGTTGGTCAGTGGCGGCAGGGTAAAGGATTTGCCCGGTGTCAGGTATCATGTGGTCAGGGGCGCATTGGATGCAGTCGGCGTTCAGGATCGTAAGCAGAGCCGCTCTAAATATGGTACAAAGAGGTCTAAATAATGCCAAGACGTAAATATGCAAAGAAACGTGAAATTATACCGGACCCGAAGTTTAATAATAGATTAGTAGCTAGATTCATTAATAGTCTTATGAGGGACGGGAAAAAATGTTTAGCTGAATCTATTTTCTACAAGGCGCTGGATATTATTCAGGATAAAACAAAAGAAGAGCCTTTGGGTGTCTTCAGGCAGGCGATTAATAATATAAAGCCGGCGCTGGAGGTCAAATCCAGGCGTGTCGGCGGTTCCACTTATCAGGTTCCGGTTGAGGTGCGTCCGAACAGGAGAATGTCGCTGGCTATGCGTTGGTTGATTAATTATGCGAGGCAGCGCAAAGAGCATTCTATGCAGGAGAGGCTGGCGGCGGAGCTGCTGGATGCCTTTAATAATAAAGGAGCTACTGTTAAGAAAAAAGAAGATACTCATCGTATGGCGGAATCCAATAAGGCCTTTGCGCATTATAGGTGGTAGGTGGTCATGACTAAGGCGGAATTGATAGCCGCTATGGCCAAAGAGGCTGATATTTCCAAAGCGGCGGCGGCAAAAGCGGTGGATTTCTTTGCACATTCAGTTTTTCAAGATACGGATAAGCCGGATAGGGCTGGTAAAATTGAGTGGAAGGGTGGTAAGTTTATTGATGAAGTCGGTAGGGAAGTTCATTTTGCACTTCATGGTGACGAAAATAAGTTTGAGGGTGATGGATTAATTGCGCGTGAAGCCGATGTGGATGTGGTAGCGAATAAACAAGTTGATCAAGCTGAATTGATTGAATTTATTAAGAAGCTGGCCGCTAAGCTTGATGTTCTTCATGGCACATTGACTGAGATATTGAATGAAGGGCAAAGGTATCGGATTGAGAAAGAAAAGTATTGGGAAGAAATAGAGCGGCTTAAAGAGAAAGCGGCTGAATATGGCTTCTAATATAATAGAATTTGTGGAGAGATTCTTAGCCCCTAAGCTAAGCGCTTTAGAAGTAGATGCAAATAATCTAAAGACGCAAATTGATGACTTAAGGCAGGAAGACCGAAAGCTTTCGCAAGAAATTAAGCGGTTAGAGGAAAGAGATATAGAAATCATAGAAAGGTTAGTAAGGTTGGAAACTAGAATGGATAGCTTGGCGAGAGAAACTTGGCTGAGATTGGAAAATACTTACCTGAGACGCCAAAAGATTAACCAAGACCACACCTTGCTGGATGAATAAGGATATGAGGATAATATAAAGTTTATGGCAAGGGAAATAGAGCTTGAAAAAATAAGAAATATTGGTATAATGGCTCACATTGATGCGGGAAAGACTACGACTACTGAGCGTATTTTGTATTATACCGGAATTACATATAAATTGGGCGAGGTGCATGAAGGTACCGCTGAGATGGACTGGATGGAGCAGGAGAAGGAGCGCGGTATTACCATTACTTCGGCTGCAACCACCTGTGCATGGAAGGGGAACCGGATAAATATTATTGATACGCCTGGTCATGTGGATTTTACGGTAGAAGTGGAGCGTTCCTTGAGGGTGCTGGATGGAGCTGTGGCTGTATTTTGTTCTGTGGGCGGTGTTGAGCCTCAATCAGAGACTGTATGGCGCCAAGCGGACAAGTACAAGGTTCCGCGGATTGTGTTTGTGAATAAAATGGATCGGGTTGGCGCTGATTTCTTTAATGTATTGAAGATGATGGAAGAGCGCCTAGGCGTAAATCCGGTGCCAGTACAGATTCCCTATGGGGCTGAGTCTGATTTTGTAGGGGTTATTGATCTGGTGCGTATGAAGGCTATTGTTTATGATGAGGCCTCGCGGGGAGCTGAATCTCACGAAGAAGAAATTCCGGCAGAGATGCAGGAGTTGGCCGATAAATACAGAGAACAGCTTTTGGAAGCGGTGGCGGAAGATGATGAGGATCTTTTGGAAAAATATTTATCGGGCGAAACACTTACGGAGGAAGAAATAAAAGCGGGGATCCGAAAAGGGACCTTGAATATTTCTATGTTTCCTGTAATATGTGGTTCAGCATTTAAGAATAAAGGGGTACAGCTTTTATTGGATGCGGTGGTGGATTACCTGCCTTCTCCATTGGATGTGCCGCCGATACAGGGTTTGCACCCGGTCAGCAAGCAGGAAGAAACCAGGAAAGCCAGTGATAGCGAGCCGTTTTCTGCTTTAGCTTTTAAAATAATGACTGATCCGTATGTGGGGCAATTGACTTTTTTTAGGGTGTATTCAGGGGTCTTGCGCAGCGGTTCATATATACATAATTCTACTAAAGATTTTCGGGAAAGAATTGGACGCGTATTAAAAATGCACGCCAATAAGCGCGAGGATATAAGCGAGGTTTTTGCCGGTGATATTGCTGCTGCGGTGGGCTTGAAAAAAACTACTACAGGCGATACATTGTGCTTGGAGCAAAAACCTGTTATACTGGAATCGATGGATTTTCCAGAACCGGTTATTGCGGTGGCTATTGAGCCTAAAACAAAATCCGATCAACAAAAATTAGCTGGCGCGTTAATGAGGTTGATTGCCGAAGATCCTACATTTAAGGTAGCCACTAGCGAAGATACGGGACAGACGATTATTTCCGGTATTGGCGAGCTGCATCTTGAAGTGTTGGTTGATCGTATGTTGAGAGAGTTTAAGGTAGAGGCTAATGTAGGTAAGCCGCAGGTGGCATATAGAGAGACTATTAAAAGGCAGGCGAAGGCTGAAGGTCGTTTTGTACGGCAGACTGGCGGGCGCGGGCAATACGGACATGTTTACGTTTTAGTTGAGCCTTTGGAGCCCGGCAGCGGTTTAGTTTTTGAAGATAAAATTGTAGGCGGGGCGATTCCCAGGGAGTATATTTCGTCGGTGAGAAAGGGAATTGAGGAAGCTATGGAAAATGGCGTATTAGCGGGCTATCCGGTAATGGATGTTAAGGTTGTATTATACGACGGTTCTTATCATGATGTGGATTCGTCTGAGATGGCTTTTAAAATAGCAGGCTCCATGGCTTTTAAAAATGCAGCGAAAAAAGCTCGTCCAACTCTGCTTGAGCCGGCTATGAAAGTTGAAGTGCTTGTGCCGGAAGAATATATGGGCGATGTGATTGGCGATTTAAATTCCAGACGCGGTAAAATAGAGAGTATGGGAAGGCAGTCGGGCGTACAAGTGATTCAGGCTGTGGTTCCTTTGTCTGAAATGTTCGGTTATGCTACAGATGTGCGTTCCATTACTCAGGGTAGAGCTACTTATAGTATGCAGTTTATTCATTATGCTGAGGTGCCTGCCCAGTTAGCTGAAAATATTGTAGCTAAGGTAATGGGAGGTTAGTGGTTTTTAGGATAATGTTAAGTTTAAAGTTGAGTAGCAATTAGGAGGGGTTATAAATGGCGAAGGAGAAATTTGAGCGTACCAAGCCTCATTTGAATGTAGGTACTATAGGGCACGTGGATCATGGTAAGACTACGCTTACTGCGGCGTTGACCAAGGTGTTGGCTAACAGTCAG
>JAJRXT010000117.1 GCA_024276125.1 bacterium | reverse complement strand
GCTGTTGTTGGGTTAGAAGTTGTTTTGTGACAGCTTCTTAAACTGAAAAGGATGTAAATATGCCTGATGATACTGAGTTGGTAAAAGTACAATCTGTTATGATAAAAGCTGCCAAAAGGGCAGGGAATATTGTAAGAAAAAATTGGGGGAATGCGGGGAAAATCGGTTATAAAGGCCGAATAGACCTGGTGACAGAAACTGATTTTCTATCTGAAAAAGCCATTTTGGATACTCTTATTAGTTATTATCCTGAAAGCCAGATTTTATCTGAAGAGGCCGGCCTGCAAAACAGGACAGGCAAAAACCGCTTTATTATAGATCCGCTTGACGGAACCACCAACTATGCTCATGCTTATCCCTGTTTTTGTGTATCTATTGCCTTTGAAAAAGAGGGTAAGATAATGTGCGCCGTAGTTTATGAACCGCTTTTGGATGAGATGTATACTGCTATTGCCGGTCGCGGGGCTTATTTAAACTCTAAGCCAATCAGCGTATCGGCTGCGCAAGATTTGGATAAAAGCCTGCTGGTTACCGGCTTTCCATATGATATTCGTGATAATACCGGCCATAACTTTAAGTATTTCAATCATCTTTTGTTAAAAGCGCAGTCTGTAAGAAGGGACGGCTCTGCTGCCATTGATTTGTGTTATGTGGCGGCAGGTCGTTATGATGGATTCTGGGAACTGGGTTTAGCCGCTTGGGATGTGGCCGCCGGGGGTTTAATCCTAACTGAAGCCGGCGGAATGGTAAGTTATATCAGCGATGATAAATTCAGCATAGAAGGTAAGCAAATTCTGGCCACTAACGGCTTTATCCATGAACAATTGCGCAGCCAGCTGCATATAGCCGAAAAAAACCTATAAATTAAAATGGCTGTTAAGTTTTCTCCAAAAAAAATTATATTCTGTCATTCTTAAGGCCGTAGGCCGAAGAATCTGCCCCCATATGCGAGTAGATTCTTCATTTCGCTTCGCTTCATTCAGAATGACAGCTAAGAAAATCGTATGTTTCGGGGTGTCCCACCCCGAAATACCTAGCGGTGAGCATTGGTTTCGGGATGAAACATTCCGAAACATACATATAAGCTGTCATTCTTGAACGAAACGAAGTGGAGTGAAGAATCTACAATCTACGTAAGCAGACCCTTCGCTTTACTCAGGGTGACATATAAAGAAATTAAATAACCTTCAAACCATAAATAAATAATTAATTACTTATGTATACTGAAAATAAAAAACTGAAATTACTCAAAGCCTTAGCCGGTATTGCCTGGGCGGACGGTACGCTTAGCCCATATGAGACCAATTATCTAAAACACTTATCAATAAAATTTAACCTATCCGAGGATAGTTGGCAGGAGTTAGAGCAGTATTTAGAGGCGCCCGTATCCTTAGATAAAGCAGAGGCATTGGTTAATGCTTTCTTAAAACAGCTTAAAGCTAAGAAAGAAAAGCAGGAATTTTTAAATCTATTAGAAGAAATGGCCAAAAGCGATCAGTGTGTTACATC
>JAJRXT010000013.1 GCA_024276125.1 bacterium | reverse complement strand
CTAGTTGGTGTTTTGTATAGAGTTGATTGACGTAAAATTTCTGTAGAAGAGGGGCGCATCCCCTCCCGCTGTAGGGGCGGGTTTGAAACCCGCCTCTACAAGACAACAAAATCAACAACTTTTATGTCGAACTCAGGTTAAATCGTTCGGTTTATCTTTGCTGTCACCCTAGATGAAGCGAAGAGTCTGCATACACAGGCTGTAGATTCTTCGGCCTCCGGCCTTAAGAATGACAGGCTAAGAAAAGTCTTTTAAATGCAGTTTGGTATCAGATAGTTACAACTACAAGATCGAATTAAACAACTATATTGATAAGCTTCTGCGGGATGTGGATGATTTTTCGTATTTGCTTGCCCGTTACATACTGTTTTATACGCTCATCTGACAGCGCCAGTTTTTCTATCTCATCACTAGAAGTATTAACCGCTACGCTTAGCTTACTGCGCAGTTTACCGTTTACCTGAATTACAATAAGCGTCTCTTCCTTTTTTATAGCCGCAGCATCATATTCAGGCCAAGCATAAGTTGCAAGACTTGCATTATAACCCAAGCTCTCCCATAGTTCTTCAGCTATATGCGGAGTAAAAGGCGAAAGCATTATAAGCAGCGATTTTATGCTTTTTTTGACTAGTATATAGGATGCCTCACCCTTCGGCTTATAGGTATATAAGGCGTTTACCAACTCCATTATAGCGCTTATTGCCGTATTAAAGTGAAAACGCTGTTGTATATCTTCGGTAACTTTTTTTATAGTTTCATGCAATTTGCGGTTTAATTTTTTATCTTCAGCGCAAAGATTGTCAATCGGCTTATTCTCATCAATGCTTTTTATCTGCTCAAGATAATTAACTACCAGCCGCCAGACACGGTTTAAAAAGCGGTATGAACCCTCTACGCCCTCTTGGTTCCATTCCAAGTCACGTTCCGGCGGAGAGGCAAACAGCGAAAACAGGCGGGCTGTATCTGCGCCGTATTTATTTATTAAATCCTCCGGATCGACTACATTCCCCTTGGATTTGGACATTTTAGCCCCGTCTTTTATAACCATTCCCTGAGTAAGCAGATTACTAAACGGCTCGCTTATTTTTAACAGCCCTAAATCCCTTAATACCTTGGTAAAAAATCTGGAATATAACAAATGCAATACCGCATGCTCAATTCCGCCTACATATTGGTTAACCGGCAGCCAATACGCCGCCGCCTGCGGGTCGAATATAGCATTTTCATTTTGAGCGCAGGTATAACGCGCAAAATACCACGATGATTCCACAAATGTATCCAATGTATCAGTTTCGCGTCTGGCCTGCCCCCCGCATTTGTGACAGGTAGTATTTACAAATTGAGCAAGATCAGGCAGCGGCGAGGCGCCGTCGTCGGGAAAATCAATATCAGTCGGCAGTATAACCGGCAGGTTCCCTTCAGCCTCCGGCAGAGTCCCGCACTTATCACAATAAATAATCGGAATAGGCGCTCCCCAATAACGCTGTCTGGATATACCCCAATCGCGCAGGCGGTAATTTATCTTACGCTTGGCTATACCCTGATTTTCCAAGTAATCAGCCATTTTTTTCTTAGCCGATTCATTATCAAGGCCGTTAAATTGCCCGGAATTAACCAGCGCTCCCGGCCCTTCTTGCGCCTTGCTCATAGCGCTTTCGGTTAATTTATCCCCTTTAGGCATGATTACCAAGCGTATCGGCAGGTTATACTTTTGGGCAAACTCAAAATCGCGCTGATCGTGCGCCGTAACGGACATAATAGCTCCGGTACCGTATTCTAATAATACAAAATTAGCCAGATATATAGGTATTTTATTACCCGTAAACGGGTTCTTAGCATAAGCTCCGGTGAAATAACCCTCTTTCTCACGATCCACGGCGGTACGGGTAATTTTATCCTCATGCCGCATACGTTCTATAAAAGCCTCAATTTCCGTTTTATTTACAGCATCTTTTATTAATTGCTCAACCAGCGGATGCTCAGGCGATAACAGGACAAAGGTCGCCCCGTACAGCGTATCTACTCTGGTAGTAAATACAGTAATATGCGTATCGCCGCCAATAAGCGGAAAATCTATTTCCACGCCTACGCTTTTACCGATCCAGTTTTTCTGCATGGTGATTACGCGTTCAGGCCAGCCTGTAAGCTTAGCGCAATCATTGAGCAATTCTTCGGCATAATCGGTAATCTTAAAAAACCATTGCTCTAAGCTTTTTTGTACTACGGGAGAATCGCAGCGCCAGCAGAGGCCGGCTTCCACCTGTTAATTAGCCAGCACGGTTTGACAAGACGGGCACCCATTAACCGAAGATTTTTTCTTATATACCAGCCCGCGTTCATACATCTTTGTAAAAACAAGCTGTTCCCAGCGATAATACTTGGGGTCGCAAGTGGCCAGCTCACGCTGCCAGTCATAGCTATAGCCCATACGCTTAAGCTGAGAGCGCATATATTCTATATTGTCTTTAGTCCATTTAGCGGGATGCAGCTTATGTTTTCTGGCGGCATTTTCAGCCGGCATACCAAAGGCGTCCCAACCCATAGGATGCAGCACATTATAGCCCCGCATGCGCATGTAGCGCGCGATTACATCGCCAATACAATAATTGCGCACATGCCCCATATGGATTTTACCGGAAGGATAAGGGAACATCTCCAGCAGATAGTATTTAGGCTTATCCTGATCTTCGGCTGCCTTAAATACCTGAGTATCCTCCCAAGCGCGTTGCCATTTTAATTCAATTTCCTGTGGATTATAATCTTTACTTATCGGCTTATTTAATCTAGGCAAAGCTTTCTACCACCTCGTCCATACAAGAGAACATTTCAAAAGAGAAACTATCTCCCAACCACTGGATGATTTTATCAATATGGTTTTTTTGAAAGACAAATTTTATTCTTTTTTGGTATTTTTCCAGTTCGTTAAGCAAAATCTTAACGGCTGATTGGTCAATATTACTTATTTGAGCAAAATCCAGGATCAGCGATTTGTTGTTTTTTTCTAAGAAGGGGATCAGGGTCTTGTTAATCTTTTTTACGATTAATGTATCCAAATGTCCTTTACAAATTACCAAGCCGGCATGTTCCTTTTTCATTTCCTGCACCGTTATACTCAAGGTATTATCTTTTAAACCGGTTATTTCTCTGGATACGAGTTCATTAAGTGACATACGGTAAGTTTTCTTTACCATGCTGGGCTGGGGTATTTTAGCCGGTATAAATTGTTCTTTTAGATTTTTTAGGGCTAATTTAGTCGAAACATATTTGGATGCCCATTTGATTTTTGATGAAAGACCGAATTCTTCGGTAAATGTTTTCTGCATTTGTTTGATTTTCTGCCTTATTTTTTCATTGGGGGCATATTTTATAGCGGCTGGCAATATAGCCATAGAGAATCTGCATGATTGGCGATGTTCTTCGGCTCTTTTTTTCAGCATAGGCTCAGTGCAGTTCTTAAGGGTGTGATAGCCTTTATAGTTTACTTCCAAAGCCCTGATAATAGAAGGTCCCAGTTCATGAAAGCCCCGCCTGTAGCCTTCGCGCTGAATTTCTTCCATACGCTGCGGGGTGAAATTCGGATGCTTGGTGGTAAAATGAAAACCGTCAAAATCCTTCCATGGCAGGTTGAGAATGCGGCCTTATTTGCTTGCTTTTTTAAACAAAGGCGTACCCGGCAGCGGAGTATACAGCATAAATTGATTAAAGGTGGAATTTAAGGAAAATAAATAGTCAATATGCTCATGAATATTCTCTTCAGTATGGAAGTCATAGCCTAATACCATGGATGTAATAGTCATAATTCCGTGATCATGTAATGAGGCGATCATCTTTTTTATGTCTATGCCTTCCAGCTTTTGATAGCTTTTCATAGGGGATTCAACGCCTGTCCATACGCATTCTAAGCCCATAGCGGCAAGCTCTTTGGGGTCATACTGCATAATGGAATCCGCCGCTCCAAAGCAGGCAAATAATATGGGTTCATCAATCTTTTTTTTGGTATAGCTGGCAAGCTCATCCACGCGTTTTTTATCTAAGAGAAAATCCTCTTCAATAATAAGAAAATCGCGTGTTTTGGTACGTCTTTTTAAAGGCAGTTCCTCTGATTGGTCTATCATTACATCATAGACTTCCTTACCGGTTTTTAACATCGGCAGGTGCTTACAGTCAAAATAATGCGAAGTAAGGCAGAATTCACAGCCGCGTGGACAGCCCAATCCGGCGGCGATTAAACCGGCTTTACCCATACGCATACCCATAATTTCATTTTGAGTATTATATACCCGCGGGTGTTTTAAGGGCGTATCAAGGGGTTCGCCCAACAGCTTGCGCATAAACTGCACGCCTTCTCCACGGCAGGCATAATCGGCAATATCAGCGGCTTCAGCCACCGCCGTACCGTATCCGCCTACAATTGTTTTGGTTTTAGGCGAAATTTCTTTGGTTAATTCGCACATTTTTTTGGCTTTGGCAAAAGTAGTAGGAGAAAAATTTATGCCTACATAGTCGTATCCATCTTGCAATTGTTGTTTGAATTCGTCTAAGCTGGGATTTTCCAATACTACAGTAGGTATTTGCAGGTTTTCAGCGATAAAGTGCAGTCCCAAGTTTGGATTAGCTCCCCTGATGCTGAAAATACCCTGCGCTCCGGTAAGGTTTGTATGGTGGAATTCTGCCAATGTGGTTGAGTTTCCATATTGGTCGTCAACGCCGAATGGTTTGAATATGGTTGTTAATAATAATTTTTTCATGTGTTCCTCCCTAAATAGCTTAGGTGTTTTGTAACTTAATGCTTAAGAATCTTAAAGTTGTTTTTCAAATAGATTTTAGTTAAATCCACGCTTCCGCCCAAAGGGCAATGCTGTTGACTTAAGGCGGAAACCTGTCATTCTGAGGCCGGAGGCCGAAGAATCTGTTTGCACATGAGGGTAGATTCTTCACTCCACTCCGTTTAAGAATGACGTTTTCCTTAACTCAACAACATTCCACCCAATGGGCGGCAGGGGACGGTTTTTTTTGGGGATAAATTTACATAATAATAAGCCGCCTGAACATACCTATGTTCTAATTCGTAAAAAGCGTTCTAATAATACTACAATAAATTAACCTTTTACAAGTAAAATTGTATTGCTTTGTTCAAAAAAACTTGAAAAATTACTCATTAAGGGTTATTATTTTGTGAATAAGCCCGAAGGCGATGTTCGATAAATTGGGCAATCCGTGTTATTATGACGATTAATAATTATATCAGAAAAAAAATATATTTGCTAACTATTAATTTAAAAGGGTATTAAAAATATGAGTTCAACTGTATATTTTACCAGAGCGGGTCATGAAAAATTAGTAAAGGAATTAACCTATTTAAAGACAGTGCGCCGGCGCGAGATAAGCAAACAAATCGGCGAAGCCAGGGCGCACGGGGATATAAGCGAAAATGCGGAATATGATGCGGCAAAAGAGGCGCAAGGCATGCTGGAAAAAAGAATCTACGAGATGGAAAGCAGGCTGGGGCGCGCCAGAATTATTGAAGAGGAAAATATCCCTGACGATAAGGTATATATTGGAGCAATTGTAAAGCTTAAGGATTTAAACCGCGAGCGTACGTTATGCTATACGCTGGTATCAGAGGAAGAGGCGGATTATGCACAAGGCAAGATATCTACCGCCGCACCGGTAGGACGCGCCCTTTTAGGTAAAGAAGAGGGAGACGTGGTAAATATAAAAGTGCCCGCAGGCACGCTGTCTTATGAAATATTAGAGATAAGCCGGTAGTGTCGTGTTGTCATTCTGAGGCTGATAAGCCGAAGAATCTCCCCCCGCAACAGCGAGCAGATTCTTCACTCCACTTCGTTTCGAGACTGTGTCGTAACTGCCCATAACCTAAAAATTGCCCTTAATCTGTCATTCCTGCGAAGGCAGGAATCCAGTTTTTTAAAGTAAGTTATGGATTCCAGTTTTCACGGGAATGACAGGTTAATCGTATTATAACACAGTCTCTAAGCCTTAAGAATGACAGGTTATAAGCAGTTTACGACACCGCCTCTCCAGCCGGCGCCCTCTTTTCTATACTGTTTAACCGGCTAATATGGTGGGAATTATTATAATAAGCACTTCTACGTTTTCAGTGACTTTTTCTACTGAGGAAAACAGCCAGTTTATAAGCGGGATATAACCTAAAATTGGTATACGTGATATCTTGTCGATTTTTCTGCTTCGCACCAGCCCGCCGATAACTACCGCCTCTCTATCTTTTACCATTACTGTTGTATTTACCGCGCGTTTATTTATAGTAGGCAGCCCGTCTTCTGAAATGCTGACCAAATCGCTTACTTCCGCTGGATTAAGTTTTATGGTAATATTGCCGTCATCGGAAATATGAGGCGTCATTTTTAATTGTATTCCAGCATGTACAATCTCAATTTGCGTATAAGGATAACTTACCGGACCTGAGGTAAGCGAAATATAGCGCTATTCACCGATAAAAATACTAGCCTCTTCACCGTCTAGCGCCGCCACCTGAGGCGTTGCACGTATGGTAGCATCTCCTGTTTCCACCAGGGCTCTTATAGTTGCTGTAATAGAGCGGGTATATTCACCTCCAGTGGCATAGCTTAAATTCCATAACAAAGAACTCATGGAAACTTCGCCCTTAGTTTCACTCGGTATCAGCCGCTCTGAACCACCTAGCCATGTCCAGTCCAGCCCAAGGCTCTTTCTGCCGTTATGAGAGATTTCAATAATCACTGCCTGCAACATAACCTGGGCGATTTTTTTGTCCAGTTTTTTGATATCGTTTAATATTCGGTTGATTCTTTCAGGCGATGAGGTGACTGTTAAAATATTTCTTTGCTCATTGACCTGAACACTGGTGGCAAAGGCAGGCGGTAATAATTGGAACAATTCTTTGGCTTTAAGATAGCGCGGCTTATAATATAAGGTATTACTAAGTAAGTCAAAAGAGGGGCTGTTTGGGTCGGCAAAACCTACCAGATAATAACCGTCTTTTTTGCTGAAGGTATAGCCCCCCGGCGCTAAAACCATGCGCAGGACTTCTTCCAATGGCTGATTGTCGTATTTAAGCGATAAAAACCCCTGTACCGTATCATCAGCAATAATATTTACATTAGCCTCAACCGATAGATTTCGTAGTATTTCCCTAATATCGGTATCATAAAAAACATTAGACAATAATTTGACATCGGCATAAGGCGCCACCTGTCCGCCTTTTTCTTCTAAATTCCCTAATTCACTGTCAATAATTATAGATTCAGGGATATTCGGCTTTTCTTTTGCTTTAATGTCGTTTTCTATTTTCTCCAAATAATAGGGTATTAGTTCTTTAATATCACTGTCGGGATATTTTTCCTTGAATTCAACGAATTTTTCTTTTGCCGCCGGATAATCCTTTTTTTGGTAAAGATCGCGTCCTTCTCTATATAGCGTTAATTGAGGATTGGCGCAACTCAAGATTAGCCAAGATGATAAAAATAATAAAAATATAGCTTTTTTGTGTAACTGATAGTCCTTCATTTTTTGTGTACCGTCGCATGTTGTTTATTTGGGTTCTTTTGGTGGTGAAATCTTGAAGTCTGTTTTAGCAGATATTTTTTCCGTATCTGTTATGTATATTTCTGTCTAGGCAAAATACTTTCCGGGAATAAGTTTTTTCTTAACTGTTCCTTGCAGTTTGCTCTTAGTATGCGGCAATATCATGCTGTTATTTGATTTTAACTCGATTCGTTCCACCTCATTTTGGTAAATATCACGTATCAGAATTGAACCCTGCGGGGTAATACCTATATTCCCCTTATTGGCTAACAGTACGTTAAATGATTTTATTCCGCTTTTGTTCATTACTGGTTCTGTTTTTATAATCTCACCCGCTATTTTGGTCTTACCGGGTATAATTACCGATATCATTGCTGAGGCATGATTTATTTTAGTCTTATCTGAAGCCGCATCCACGGCGGCCATATCTATAGCTATTTGGCTGTAATATCCCCCGGCCGGAGTATCAGGAGGCGCCTTAAGCTTAATATTAATGCTTTTTGAGAGTCTGGGCGCTATTTCAATTTCTTTATCTGAGAGTTCTATCCAATTACTGCATGAATAGGCAGTGGTGTTTTTATCAGGAAACAGGATTTTTCCTGTTAAGTCGTATTTAATATCCCTTATATTTAAAGCGGCTTTTAATGTATTTTCGCTTTTATTCTGCAAATTAAATGTAGCCATACGGCTGCTTCCAGGGGGCGCTTTAAGCGCGACTGAGGCCGGCTTTATTTCATAAAAAGAGTTTTTACCCTGCTGGTTATGCTGAGCTTTAGCCAACAATTCCTTGGTTAAGGTAATATTTTTTTGCAGATTAAAGCTTTTACGATCCCCATATTTAAGCATTATAGTAGCCTTATATTCACCCGGGACCAGCGGTTTATTTATTCTACCTAAAAAGGCTACCGTGCTTTCCGGGTAAATTCGCGTACCTTCAATTTTTTGCTTTTTGCCCGTATTTTTTTCTTTTTCCTTTTTTCTTGTCTCTTCAGTCAGACTCATAAGGGGCATAGTTATTATTATCTTATTATTTTTATCTTGAAGCATTAAGCGTCCGGTAGTTTTTATATCTGCTTTTGACTGATTATTTATTATAGCTTTTATAATTGGCTGCCCGTCTGAAATATCAAAATCTACATTTTCTATACCAATTTTTTCTAAGACCCTGTTTTTAGTCCTAACCATGATACGCACAGCATACCTGATTACTACGGTTACGCCCTTTTTGAGCTTGGGGGTATCTGGGATTATCATCATAATAGCCACTTTACTGCCCTTGGCGCCGGCGGGAAGTTTGACCTCTCCGTTTAGCGTTATCGTTTCTCCGACGGGAACGGTAAAATTTAATTTTTCCATTTTAATCCATTTGGTGCAGGAAAAGGGGCTTTTACCGGCTTCTAAAAACTCACCGGAACCGTCTTCTTTTTGGATCATATCCATGGGGATTATTTTTACTTTTGCCGGCTCCTCGGTAATGCTGTTTATGTGTAATTGGAATTTTTTGGTAATCCCCGGGGTAACCTCAAGATTAATTGTCAGTGGTTTTACGCCTATTGCTCCAATGGCATAGCTTGATGCGGGCAGCGCCAGCATAGCGGCCAGCATGAAAAAAGAGAAGATTATGTTATATTTATAGTTTGATGTTTTTGATGTTTCGACTTGTCTCAAGCCAAAACTACTAGCTGGGTGCAGTTTCTGCTTGAAAATACGCCGAAACATCGAAAGGATTATATTTTTTATATAATAGTTGGTATTTTTCATTTTTTTAATTGTATTTTAATTGTATAGGAAATCCCATTTTTTTGTAGCTGCCGACCTTAAGGCCGGCTATCGCTTACGCCAGTCTTCAGGTTTGTTTTGTATGTCTGACAGGCCGACCTAAAGGTCGGCGTCTACAATAGTCCGCTACCTGCGGTGCGATAAGTTCAAAAGTCTTGCGGTATAATTTTTCCATTTTTTATGTATACTCAACCAACTCATAAAGAATGATTTCCAAAAGAACAAAGACATAATTTAACCGCAGAGATACACAGAGAATTAACAAAAAAAACTCTGTGAATCTCTGCGGTTAATATTTATCTTTTAATATCAATTGGTTCTGTGCAACTAGCTGATATTATTAAATCCAGTATCCTTGTACACCGAATTAATCCAGTAACATATATACTTTCAATGCTCGCATAAAAACACAAAGACATAATTAAATCATATTAAACCATTTGTGCTTTGTGGTAAAAAACTATTGCGAATTCACAGGATATGACCTTCTACAGTATAACTACGGGGTTTTAAACCCGCCCTTGTAAGCACAACAAGCCGACTTAAAAGTCGGCGGCTACAGGTTTCAGTATTTTTAATATTTCGGATTATCTCAAAACAGAAACATCTAATTTATGGTAAAGCCAAGAATGACAGCATCCATAAACAAAAAAGTACAGGGCAGGCATTACATCTTACCCACCCTGTACTTAAAAGATTACGACGATATTATATAATAATACCGTCTGACAAAGCTAACTACTTACTATGGATTAGCATCATGAACAGTAAGGGTAATCACCGCATCATAACTAGTGTTTGCTTCCTGATCGGATATTTCGCCCAATTTAGCAAAACCAATTATTTCATACTGCATTTTAGTCTTTTCAGCTTGAGTTACATCAGGAGGGAATACCGGATTATAGTCTCTATCGCGGTTAAACCAGCCAATTTCCAACGGACCTGACCATCCTAAAGTAGCATGATTGACAACGTAGGCGGTTTTGATGCCTGAGGTATTGCCTGCGGTCGATAAATCTCCACCCTCAAATTCTAAGTTGACATCAGCATTAGTTTCCACTTCAAATTTAGCGCTGTCTCTCGGCCCCAATTCCTCATTAGCATAACCCTCGAACTGACCGAACTGCATTAGCGTATAACCGGGTACAGACGTTACGCTTACCCATTTTTGAACTTCAGCATTAACATTAATTGTATCGTCTACTGCCGGGGCGCCGGAATTCGCTGCGGCGCTGCCGGCTATTAGGCCAAAGGCAACCACGCCCACAACAAAACTCATTACCGTTTTCTTTTTCATTATCATCAACTCCTTATCATAGTTCTTAAAAAGGCAACTGTAATATTAACTTTTAGCAACAAGATACTAGATAACCCAATCGTTTACGGTTACAGTAATAGTTCCAGCATAGTCAGCAGCGGCAGCCTGATCGCTGATAGCGCCGGTTGTATAATCGGCAGCTATTGTTAAAGCTGCAACTCCGCCGGACCTGAAGTAATCAACAGTAGCAGGATTAGCTATAGTTCCATTTACATCCAACTTGGTACAGGGAACCGTACTTGAGGTAGACGCAGAATCTAAATCAGTAGCTGATACGGTTACAGTAGTATCGCCGTTGGCTTCTACAGTAGCGCTAGTATTAGCTGTTTGAACTTTGGCGGCGGAACCGTCAAAAGAAAGAGCAACTGGAACGGTACTGGGAAGGACCTCGCAGTATTTGGCTACAGATGCATTTACATCAATATTTGCTGATTGTGACGGGGCGCCAGCAGCGGCAAAGGCGATACCGGCTGAGGCTACCATGGCTACTGCTATACATATTGATAATATTTTGCTTTTCACTATTATTCTCCTTAAGTAGTTTTTTGTTGTTTTTGGTTAATTAGAAAAATAACATCTACTTCTTGAAACTGGTTTTACCTTTTGTATCTAAGTCAATTTAAACCGCTTCACCTCCTTCTTACTTCCTATACTTGGTATAGAGCGGAAAACCATGGATAAAACTCTATACCTGTCCATTTAACTTCGCGCCGCTGCTACAAAATTTGCTTGGTGAATCGCAATATACTATTGGTGGTTAAATATACTTATACTGTTAAATATCTATCGGTACTCTGGTCATCCCTGACTCAAAAACTGTCAGGCGCAATGGTCGTTGACTTAAGAAAGCTGTCATTCTGAATAAAACAAAGTGGAGTGAAGAATCTACTCGCTGTTGCGGAGGAAGATTCTTCGGCTTTCAGCCTCAGAATGACAATAAACAAAACCTTATCTTGCAATTGTTTATAAACCAACTATGGCGGATGCGTCACTATAAGAAAATGTAGGCTCAACCTATTCATTCCCCATATGGACTTGTTACGCCCCTACATTTTAACTGTTTCGGCTTGGGGACAAGCCAAAATGTTGAGTCCCTAAGCGAAGCGGGAATCCAAATTTTTATTTCGGCACATACCATGCCAAAATAAAAACTTACCAATCTTTTATAGTTACCGTAATGGCTGCGGCATAGTCATCAATAGCAGCCTGATCGCTAATTTTATTACCGGTTGTATAAGTCGCCGCTATAGCTAAGGTAATTTGTTTGTCGCTCATTCTTGTGTAGAAAATAGTAACAGGATTAGCTATATTTCCATTTACATCCAGCATGGTACAAGGAATTATACTTGGCGTAGAAACAGAATTTAAGTCTTCTGCGAATATGGTTATACTGGTATCGCCATTAGCTTCTATAACAGAACTGGCCTCAACAACTTGGTTTTCCATAGCGGCTCCGCTAAATTCAAGAAAAGCAGAACCTGAAAAACCGGGGCCATGAATAACCTTAGAATATTTATCTATGGTTGCATTCACTTCTATTGCTGCATCTTGCGCCGGGGCGCCACTTTTAGCAAATGCCATATTAGCGGAGACTACTAAGGCTACTGCGATTACGAATAACAATGTTTTGCTTTTAACAATACTTCTCCTTGACTTTTTTGATGTTCAGACTAAAACAAGCCCTGACAACAAATATCTGAGATTCATTGACTACGTACGTTTCGCTTCATTCAGTAATATGTATATTGTGTTTATCCTGCGAAATCAACATTATCGTTCAAACTACTCTCCATGGGTACAGGTTAAGATAATCTGCCCCCGATACTCCCCCGCGGCATCCTGCCACTGTGTCTTTAACTTAAACCACAGCTTAGCCGTATAAACATTACCCTTTTTGTTTTTAAAGCTAAGCGGTATATTACTCCCCAGGTTTTTATAGCCGCCTTCTTCTTGGCTGCTTACAAACAGTCTTTCCGCCGGTATAATGGCGCCGGAGGCTTGTGTAAGCGGAGTAGCCATTGCGCTTAATTTAAAAGGGGCGTCTGACTGCACTCTTAGTTCTACCGCATTGCTGATATAGCTGCCCGGCGCGCCATTTACTGCAAAATGAATACGCCGCGGCGCTATGTTTATTTTAATGCTTCCATTTTTTGGGTCTATATCAATCGGCGCCTTAACCGACGGGTCACTTTTGGAATATCCCCTTTTTCAATAATAAGCCGAACATGTATTATAGGGGCGCCGTCATGCGAATAAATTGTACCAGTATAAATCCCTGGCTTATCATTCGGGGTAATCATTACCCTAAATTCCAATTTAGCCAGTTCTATCTGTCGTGACCCGGTTTTTAACCCCTTAGCTGCTTCCTGCTGTATATTTAATCCCTTATACCCATTACTGTAAGGCGTTTTTATCTGGATACGCTTGGGAGATATTTTGCTCTTTTTACTGATTAAAGGGGAAGCCTGATAACTAATAGACCAAGTATCAGAATCAGAAACAGTAAAGACTCTGACAGGATAACCGGCTTCTATAATCCCCGATATTTGTTTTTTTGAATCAAAAACAACAAGATCGGATGATAGATAAATAGTAACGGTAGGAGATAGCTTTTTGGCCACATCTGCCCAACCGGGAGCTACGCAAATGACAAACATCTCCAAAGCAAATAAATATAAAATCAAACTGTTTTTATACATCCTGCCACCGCCCTACCGCTTTCACCGATTACAACATAAGCCCTAATTATTCGGGCTAAAGCGTCTCTGACATAGTAGGACTTAAGAGACGAACCCAACCACCAAATTTTAATAATACGGAAAATCCCATTTTTCCCCTTTGTAGCCGCGGTTTTTTAACCCGCATCATGGCCGATCTGAAGATTGGCGTCTACAGTAATCCGCTACCTGTTGTGCGATATGTTCAATTAACTGCACCTATTGGCGAGGGATATTCTTCTGTCGCCACTAATTTCTATTATCGGCCAGTATGCAGATTTAAAAACCCGTCAATACAAAAAGAATAAAATCACTTATACTTGGCAAAGCATTCATAATGACACATTGCCCGCATCATGCACAATTAAGCGCCTTGATGTTGACACATACATACTATATAGTGATACATGTACAGCATCACAAAATACAATACAATGCTTGTGTGTATTAGGATTTAGTTTAAGTTGGAAAATTATTCATGTATGCTTAACTATTACTATAATCTATATAGTAATTCGTGTCAAGCCCTTTTTTTAAAAAAAACACATTATCTTTTTTGGTATTGCCAAGAAAAATGTAACAAGTTGTATTTATATGCTTTTAGAGGAAACAGTGGGTTCAATAAGCATAGTTGCATAAATAAGTATAATTTTCTTGCTTTTTTGCTAATCACCTGATATTATGTGTAATAACAAGGAGGTAACAGATGATTAGAGTTAAGCTGACACCAGAGCAACAAAAAGAATTAGAACGATATCGGGGGCAAGCCTCTTCGGAGAATTCCGAAAAGCTTTTATGGTTTTATTAAATCAAGAAGGGCTCTCGGCTGTTAAGATCGGCAAAAAACTGCGTCGTAATCCAATTCCGTAAGAGACTGGCTGAAACGGTACATCAAAGACGGCCTGTCAGGTTTAAAGCGCAGCTATTCAGAAGGAGCGCCAAGAGAAAAAAGGGACAAATGTATTGAAATTATGGAGAAAATTCTCCCTAAATCACCCCAAGAAT
>JAJRXT010000012.1 GCA_024276125.1 bacterium | reverse complement strand
TTATACAGTTAACGGCGGAAAATTTTGCCGAAAAACGCTCTCTCTTAAAGTTGTCTCAAGCGGTATTAGATGATATTCAAACAGCTTTAGCTTATGGTTGTGAAGTCAGCGTTCCTGCAGCCGAAACAATATTAAATGACTGGCAGGGAACTGGTTATATTGTACGCAACAGCAAAACCGGTGCTGCGGCCTATCTTATAAGCGGCGGTCTTGCCGGCGGCTTCGGCGGCGGGGCTACTGCCACCACCAATATAAGCGGAAGTCTGCCTAGAAGCACCTGGGGTAAGATTATTATTATTGTTCTATTATTGGCCGTTGTTATTGTTTTGGCGGCCTAAATTATGGATTCAAAAAAATCGGGGGCTGTCTTTGTTAATGAGCTAAACCTAAAAAAGCTTGAGATTGCGGGAAAACTAGAGCAAGTTAAAAAATGGCAAAATAAACTAACCGACAAAAAGGTAAAATACAAATTTTGGTTAAGAGGAAATAAAACAGCCTTTTTCTCAAGACAGCAGGCTGACACAGAAGAATTGGCCGGTCAAATATGCCTTTTAGAGGAAAAATTAGCCAGTATTGAATATAAAATATTGGAGCTTGAACAATAACAACCTAAACAGCCACTAGAGCCTATACAGATACGTTTTTATGTTTGTATAATGTGAGGTTTTTATATAATTATCTGTCATTTACAAATGCTTTTAAAAGGTAATCTGGTTTTTGAATTTATCGCGCTTTAGGCGCTGACTCGTGGCGTTAGATTCTAAAAATCTAATGCCTGTTAAGCTGTAAGTATTTGAAAATTAGGTTATGTTTCTGGATGTCTCAAGCCGAAACCAATTGCTCACCGCTAGGTGTGTTTCGTGGCGGGACGCCCTGATACAAATTCGGCGGCACGTAACAGGTTGTTTTATTTATTCTTAAAATGGGGTTTACTTTTACTGTCAATATAAATATGAAATATTTATATAAGTTTTAGTATCTAAAAATAACAGGAGGGTTTGTCTTGTCTTTTTTCGCAGGACTAATAAGTTCTAACATTGTTCATCTTGTCGGAATTTTAATATATGGTATTATATTAATTTTATTGACAGCTTTGGGTTATAAAGTAATTTCGAGTATTGTCGGTTTTAAAGCCGGCCAGGCCACAGCAGAGGTGCATCGGTTAATGGGAATTATTACCTTAGGATTAATCCTTGGATTTAGTCTCATTATTGCAGTAAATTGTTATGAATCATCTCCTGATATTATATTTTCTTCTGATGCAGAGGTATCCAGAACTACTGGAGGTTGTGGTTCTAAATGTGCTAAAAAGCCTAAAACCACATCAGGCGCTCCTGATTCTTCCCCGGGACCAGCTTCTTAAACTAAAACCTTCTACCCAAATGCAAACAAACTCCAGTAAATAATAAAAATTCATTTATTTCTTGATTTAATTGTTTCATAAAAGGAGAGAAAAAAATAAATGCCAGAATTAAGAAAAGACCCGATCATTGGCAGGTGGGTAATTATAGCTACTGAACGAGCTAAAAGACCTACAGATTTAATTGGCCCTCCTGAAGAGTTTAAAAAGGGTGGTTTTTGTCCTTTTTGTGAAGGAAATGAGGATAAAACGCCTAAAGAAGTCCTGGCTTACCGTAAAAACAATCACCAGCCCAATACCCCGGGATGGAGCCTGCGGGTTGTTCCCAACAAGTTTCCAGCCTTGCAAATTGAGGGTGGACTGGGTAAGCGCGGCGAGGGTATGTTTGACAAAATGAACGGGGTTGGAGCGCATGAGGTAATTATTGAGACCCCGCAGCATGTAAAGATAATGTCCCAATTAAGCCTAAAGCAAATTGAGGATGTATTATGGGCATACCGTGACAGAATCCTGGATTTAAAAAAAGACAAACGCTTTCGGTATGTGATTGTTTTTAAAAATCAAGGCAATGCCGCCGGCGCATCCTTAGAACATACCCATTCCCAAATAATAGCCTTACCTATTGTACCCAAACGTGTCATCGAGGAAATAGAAGGCGCTAAAAGATATTATGCTTATAAAGACAGGTGTGTGTATTGCGATATAATCCGGCAGGAAATAGATGATAAGGTAAGGCTTATCCAACAGAATCGTTGTTTTGTGTCATTGTCTCCCTTTACCCCGCGTTTTCCTTTTGAAACCTGGATACTACCCAAATCTCATGATACATATTTTGAGGATGTGCTAAAAGAAGAAATTGAGCAGCTAGCCGCTATTTTAAAAGACACCCTGACCAGAATAGATAAAACCTTAAATTATCCGCCCTATAACTTTTTGATACATAATTCGCCCTTAAATAAAAAGGATGAAAACAACAGCTATCATTGGCATATAGAAATTATTCCCAAGCTGACTAAAGTAGCTGGTTTTGAATGGGGAACCGGTTTTTATATTAATCCGACACCGCCGGAAGAGGCTGCTAAATATCTAAGAGAAGTTGAATTTTAATGTAGTATACAAAAGCGCTTTTTACGAAACCATTACATACAATTCTCTAATTATTTGCGTTTTTACGAGGAAGAACCATGAGCAAGAAACTTAAGATATTGTTGGTATCATCAGAAGTAACCCCCTTTGCCAAAACAGGGGGATTGGCTGATGTGGCTGGTTCTTTGCCTAAAGCATTACATAAGCTGGGGTATGATATACGTATTTTTATGCCTTATTACCGGATGGTAAAACATGCTAACATTAAAACTACTACTAAAATAGATACGCTGGCTGTACCTATTTCCAACCGCATAGAGGTCTCATCTGTTCTGCAAGCAACCCTGAAACCGGATATTCCGGTATATTTACTAGCTAATGATAAATATTATGACATAGATGAACTATACTCTACCTCTAAGGGTGATTATCCAGATAATGCCGAGCGTTTTATTTATTTTTCCCGCGCGGCTTTGGAAATGTTAGACGGGCTGGATTTTATTCCCGATATAATTCATTGCAATGATTGGCAGACGGGGCTGATTCCGGTTTTTCTTAAAACTATTTACAAAAAATATCGTTCTACCGCTTCAGCGCTTACTGTGCATAATCTGGCTTATCAGGGAAGTTTCTGGCATTTTGACATGCACCTTACCGGTTTGGGCTGGGAGTATTTTGTACCGGACTGGATCGAATTTTACGGTAAGATAAATTTATTAAAAGGCGGTATTTTGCATGCGGACACAGTAAATACAGTAAGCCCGCAATACAGCAAAGAGATTCAGACCAAGGAATATAGCTGCGGATTAGAGAAGGTACTACAGGCCAGAAAAGATGATTTATACGGTATAGTAAACGGGTTGGATTATGATTTTTTCGATCCGGCAACTGATGATTACATTCCTTTTAATTACAGCAATAAACAAATTGAGCATAAACGAAAAAATAAAGTTGTATTACAAGAGCGCTTGGGATTGCCAAAATCTAAAAGACCGCTAGTAGGTATGATCGGAAGGTTAGCCGCTCAAAAGG
Organism: bacterium; assembly: GCA_024276125.1. Classification (GTDB taxonomy): domain Bacteria; phylum SZUA-182; class SZUA-182; order SZUA-191; family JAJRXT01; genus JAJRXT01. Next base: position 14 of record JAJRXT010000012.1, on the reverse strand, counting down.
GCTGGGATTTAATT
>JAJRXT010000116.1 GCA_024276125.1 bacterium | reverse complement strand
CGGCTAATCTACGACACAGCCTCGTTTTGGGCTTAGGGTGGGTACGGCCTAACCTTTCCCTGCTCCACCATTTACTGTTAACGACTGTTACAATTTTACAATATACTTTACCTGATTTCAATATACAAGGGTGGGTCAAGCTGGTATTGTGAAAGAGTTCCAAAGATATATTTAAGTCGATATTATCTCAAATAGTTGCGGACCCACCACACATGTTTATGAGCTAAGAGCGGTGGATTCGGGGTAATCTTTATATAATTTATTGGCCTTAATATTTATTAGTATACCTGTTAAAATAAACCCCCTTAATCCACCCTACATGTGGTGTTATCTCTTGCCGAAAATAGGCGGTTTAGCTCACCGGGAGTTATTATTATATGCGGGTTAAGGAGCGTGTGTCCAAATGGGTGAGAATAAGAAATATACATCGGAGTTTAGGAACTCAGCCCAAATAATTATCATAGTTAATCTACAATGATATTAGACAGGGTTCTTTTTACTCCGTTTATAGTATAGACCTTATTGGTAAGCAGGTTTGCCAGTGAAGTAAGGTTTTCAACTTCAATAAGCGCAATAATATCGTATGGCCCTGATACGCTGTGCGCCTCTTCCACTTCAGACAATGTACACAATTTTTTAGCTATCTTTCTGGTACTGCCTTGCTCTACTTCTACAAATATATAGGCTTTTATAGACATAAAATCAGCTATCCTAAATTAATAAGGGCGCGGGTTTAATATATCAATATCATAACTTGACAATACGGTGTGAGCCGGGCTGAAGCCTCTATTTCCCTGCCTGTTTTTAGCCATTATGCGAAAGACAAATATTTTGCCTTGCGGCAGGGAAATTTTTTTATTAAAGCGCCCGTTCTTGACTTCCAATGGAATAGGGGTTTTATTAAGCAACAGGATTGCCTTGGTAATGTTTACATCATCAATACGTCCCTTTACTAAAATACGTTCGCCTTGAGTTACCCCCTGTCTTCCATTAACTGGTGAATCCAATTTTATTACCGGAACACTTCCTCTCGGTGCATTAAATAAAATTTGAAACGATTTCTTACCCATATGTCCTTTACTATTGAACGCCATGATATTAAAGTCGTTTATGCCTTCGGCCATAGCGACTTCCGCTTCAAATGTATTATTTTGAAGAGCAATCAATTGGGTTACTTCATTTATAGTAAGAAATGCCACTTTAGCGTCTGAATCAATACTGCCGGACACCTTATATAATTGCTTATTTGTCATATTGCTGGCCGGAAGATCTACGTCAATTTTTATATCGGATTCCTGTGTACTGGTTGAACTGCCCGGTCTTACAATTGAAGAGCTGTCATAAGCCGATTCAGGATTATCGGTTTTACTAAATGCGGCAAGTTCTACCTGGGAGCTAAGATTTTGTTGTACATTAAATTTAACCTGCGGGGCATTTTTATTCCTGCGGGGCTGGACGATATTGATCTTGTTAGTAACCTTTTCCATTGCTCGTTCTGGATTGCCGGAAATATTGGAGTGATTTTGAGTAAATGAAACAGGGGAAGTGTAGCTAGCAGTTGAATAATTATTAACTTTTTGTTTAACCAATTTACCGGGACTAATACTTGCAAAAACTTGCTGCGGCATAGTAGGAGTTAATTCTGTAACCAAATTTGCGGCGCTTGCAATAGCCTTTTTGACGGTATCAGTATTTTGAGGTTGATAGGTTACTTTGCTTTTAGATACTAAAACAGAATTATTGTAATTTATTTTTTCTTTATATTCAATCTGTTTAGTAGCGGCGGCTACTCTTTGCTGGTTCGCGTTAAATGGTTTATTTTCTTTTTTTAATTCCCCTTTAAATGGTATTTTTTCTATTGCCAAGTTATTTTGTATCTTTGGAATATCCATTTGTATGCTTTCAGCTGACAGCTTGGCTGTTTTGGTAAGTTTGCGGTATTTTGTAACAGCTTTATTCGGTTTTAGGGGTTCTATAGGCTTATTTGTTTGTACTTTCAAGGTCTTTATTGCCCTAGGGGTATTTTTTTGCGTTTTTTCTTTATATGTCAGCCGATTAGAAACGACTTTAGACGATGGGGTTTTACCGGGTGATTCATATTGTAGTTGTTTTTTGAGATTAGTTTGTTTGGCTATTGATTTAACAGGTTTTACCTGTTTGTCTGCCTTACTTAACAGATTATTCGGCTGCCATTTTGGTGTTTCAAGACGTAAGCTGTCTTTAGGTATACTGATTTTTTGCGTTTTAGTGATTTTTTGTAACAGCTTGGCAGTTTCCTGATTCGCAGCTTGTTTTGGCGAGTTAATTTTTATATTTATTTGTTTTTTTACTACTGATCGTTTGTCCATATTATATTGTGACTTATAAGTATTGGTTTTTATAATATTTGGTTGTTTAATTTTATTATATGCTATTTTTTTATCGACCCTGGCGGATTTTTTTCTAGGAGTTATTTTAGCTAATTTAGTTTTTTTGCGTGGAGTATTTTGGGCTCGTTTGCGCAAGGGACTTTTTGTCTTCTTTTTGACTTTTTCGCCTTTTTGTGTTTCGCCTTTAGTTGAACGTTTGTCTTTAGCAGATGGAGCAAGGTTTGCTATTGTAATGGCATCAAAATTTATTTTATCCTTTAGCTGATTATCTTTAATCCCAAGGTCACTGAAACTTAAAATTAACAATAACAGCAAGTGGATAAATATCGACCCAAGGGCACAAACAGTTTTACGTATATTTATTTTCTTGCGGAAACCAGACATATTCTTTACTAATTAAATTGTTATTGATAATGGTTGATTGTGAAGAAATATAAAAATCCTCCAATTTAATTATACCATAAAAAGTTGCGTAAACAAGGAAAATCCATCTAAGCTCACCCTATTTTTTATATAACATCCAAAAAAATAGTAAATTAGCTCAAATAATTATGGTTCTGCAAAAATCCTGAAAACTCCAACCCCGTCATTCTTATACTGTAGAAGGTCATATCTCGTGAATTCACAATAGTTTTTTACCACAAAGAACACAAAGGGTTTAACCCGATTTAAAAATCTCTTTATGTTCCTGTATAGGAAATTATAAAATTTTGACAATTGTAACTATCAGAAATTATTAGGTAAAATTTGTATCAAAGTGTTGTGTCTTTAGCCTTATCAACTGGTTAGGTGTAAGTATCGGATTTTGAAAGATAAATATTAACCACAGAGGGCACAGAGATTCACAGAGGTTTTTTTGT
>JAJRXT010000115.1 GCA_024276125.1 bacterium | reverse complement strand
GCTTCCAGCCGCGACTTCCAGTTGCAAACCTGGCGCGCCAAGGATGGCGCTCCTATATAACAACTTATCAATCTATAAATTATGATACCGCTTTGCGTACCCGAAATATGCGGCAATGAATTAAAGTATATAAAAGACTGCATGGATACGAATTGGGTCTCTTACCTGGGGGCGTATGTCGACCGCTTTGAAAAAGATTTTGCCGATTATCTGGGCGTAAAATATGCAGTCGCCGTAGTAAACGGTACGGCGGCCATACATACCGCCCTTTGCGTACTTGACATAAAAGCCGGCGATGAGGTCATTGTGCCCGTTTTAACCTTCATTGCCAGCGTAAATCCTGTTATTTACTGCGGGGCGACTCCGGTATTCGTGGATGTAGAACCGGATACGGGTAATATTGATTCAGCCAAGATTGAAGATAAAATCAGCGAAAAAACCAAAGCTATCCTACCGGTACATCTTTACGGTCATCCGGCCCAAATGCAGCCTGTTTTGGATTTAGCCGATAAATACAATCTGCTGGTAATAGAAGATGCCTGCGAATCTTTGGGCTCAAAGTATAAGGGAAAATGACGGGTACTTTAGGTAATATAGGCTGCTTCAGCTTTAATGGCAATAAGCTGATTACAGCCGGCGGAGGCGGGATGCTGGTGAATGATAACAGGGAATACGCCGAAAAAGCCAGATTTATAAGCGCTCAAGCTAAAGCGCCGGGAGCGGAATATTATCATTCGCAAGTCGGCTATAATTACAGATTATGTAATATTCAGGCGGCGCTGGGAGTTGCGCAATTAGAGCAGATTGACAAATTTATCCAGAAAAAACGCTATATAGCAGATAGATACCGGGAATTATTAAAAGATATCCCCGGGATTACAATATGCGGAGAAAAACAATGGGAGTTTTGTAATTATTGGATGATATCTATTTTAGTAGATGAGAAATTATACGGAATGAGTAAGGATAATTTGTTAAAAAAATTAAACAAGGCCGCTATAGCCGCCCGCCCGTTTTTTATGCCGCTGCATAATCAGCCGCCCTTTGTGGATTGTCCTAAGGGGGATATAAAAGCTGCAAACCGGTTTTATGAACAAGGCATTAACCTGCCCTGTTCTGTAGGCATAACCGATGCTGAGATACGGGAAGTGGCGCTGGTAATAAAGGCAGCATAAGCAAGTGTCATTCTGAACGAAGCGGAGCGCAGTGAAGAATCTGCCCGCGTAGGCTGTAGATTCTTCGGTCTTCTGCCTTAAGAATGACAGCTAAGAAAGGCTTTTTTAAACATATATATTCTTTAAGTCAACAACATTGCCGTGATTCGGGCGGGGACAAGCCCCTCCCCTACAGGAAATTTACGTTAATTACTTGATATGTAACAATGTTCTACTTTTTCTTATGTCAAACTCACGTTATAACACGTTATAATAGGTTTTAAAACCTAGTTTTATGCTTAAAGTTTGTGACTGCCGGATTCTTAAATCCGGCAGTCTGGCAGGCGTCAGATTTCTTAATCTGACGCCACAAATCAACTTATGTTGTCGGTATGTCTCATGCCGAAACATATACCCGCCATTCCAGCCGACCTAAAGGTCGGCATCTACACTTATGTGGTGTCAGATTCTCAAATCTGACCCCGAAATCTAGTTGCCGGATTTGAGAATCCGACGACACAAGTTATAGATATTTATGCAATTATGCTTATTATAGGTATGCCCATACTGATTTTTGTGTTTTTGGGCGCTATAATAAGAGGGCTTGACCATATAATGAAAAGTAAGCTGAACTTGTCTATATATTTACCCTTAATACTTACAATCAGCGTGGTTTATGTTTTAGGTACAGACAGCTATACTTTTTCCAGTTTGTTGATTAAATGTTTTATTTTTATGCTGGCATACAGCCCGCTGCTTATTTATTTGAACAAAAAAACCGGCGTATTAAACGAGACTTATGCCATGTTTAAAGGCGCATTGAAAAGATGAAAGATGACTTAACCTTAGCGCTACTAACCCGATTATCACCGCAAACTAAAACGGTATTAGATGCGCTTTATAATAAATACCCGCAATTAAAGATTATTAATCTGACAGATAATGGGAATCCCCTCGCCAAAACCCTCTCCCCCTTGGGGAGATGGCAGGGTGAGGGGGATAATTTTTACCAAAAATACAGTAAATTAGCTCTGGATTTAAGCAGACAGACTATAGAGGTATTAAAACAGGATACAAATTGGAATAATACCTTTTTTAATTATAAAAATATTGATTTTACTAATGCTATCCTGCACCAATTGTTTATATTTTTTTTTATGGATACAGCCAAAGATTACCTGCAATTTGAATATATCATAAAAAGAGAAAATCCCGCCCGTATTATTATTACCAGCCCAGATAAAATACAGCTTAACTTACTTAATATGCTGGCAAAACAATATAATATAGATGTTTGTAAGCTGGATATACAAACCGAATCTAAGCCGAAGAAAAAACATCTCAAAGTATCTCTGCATTTGAAGCCCGCTAAGGGTAATTGCCTGCTTTTTTTTTCCAGTCATAATGTGCATATAAAGCACATGCAGGATGTATTTAACCGGCTTATCTCATATGGCTGGCAGATAAAAATAGTAAAATTAAGCGCCGATATTGACGAGGTGGTTTATCCTAAAGCGGAATATATAAACTTTACAATTCCGTTTAATCCGTATAATTTATTGTGTCGCTTAGGGGCAATAAAAAAACTGACGACAAAACCGCTTAAATTAACTAATAATTCTATTTTATCCGCTGTTTATCCTGAACTATCCGATTACCTGCGATACCGTCTGCCCAAGCCGGTTTTAATGAAAGCGGAATTAGTAAGCCGTATGCTTTATAAAATAAGACCTACGGTATGCGCCAGTATGGATCATACCAGTAGTTTCGGGAAGATATTATATGCTGTAGGCAAAAAGCATAATATACCGGTTGTATGTATTCAGCATGGTATGGCGGCCGACTGGCCGGTTTATCATGATATTTGCTTTGACAGGTTTGCCTGTTTCGGGGAAAGCACCAAGCGCCTGCTTATTAAGCAGGGAGCAAAGCCGGATATATTTGAGATTACCGGCGCCTGCCATTATGACCGTCTTATTCATAAAAAGTATAAAACCAAGGGTGAGCTACTAAAAAAATTGGGGCTGTCCGTATCAGATGACCGGCAGATAATTGTTTACGGTTCTCAATGGGGTACGCTTAATAATCCATATACTAGGCGCAAGCGTATAATTGAGTCTATTTGCAGGGTGGCGGGCGGAATTGATAAGGCTGTTTTAGTGGTGAAGCTTCATCCGCTGGAGAACGACGGTTTGGTGCGACAGGTAGTCAGTTAACTTATGCCGAACGGGCAGGCTGTGGTAGTGCAACATACTGATTTGTATGAATTGCTTTATCATTGCCGCATGTTGATTACCCAATGGTCTACTATTGGATTTGAGGCTGTATTATTAAATAAACCGCTTATAATCGTAAATTTCGGTGCAAGTGATGATTTACTGCCCTATGCAGCGGAAAAAGTAGCCGTACGGGCGGCTAATGAGAGGCATCTGGCAGCCATCCTGCCGCAATTACTTACCGAATCCGAATTATATGCGGAGTTGGCCGAACGCCGCACAAAGTTTATTTCTAAACATATGTACAGCGCCGACGGACTGGCTTCGCTAAGGACAGCCGATATGATAAAGAGGACAGGCAATAATTTATACCAGGCGCCGAACTCAAACAACATAAATATTACTTGATTTTGCTGACAGAATTCAATATAGTGTTTTTGAGGCGGATTTATCGGAAAATTTGTGAGCCTTTTGCAAAAGTCTTAGTAAAATTGGTTCCCAAAAATCCAATAAGTATTTTTTTGCGTTTTTGTGGTTAATTTTTATCAATCAAGGTGTTTTATTCATATTTTAATTCCCATTTAGGTAATTTTAGACAGACTTATACCTTAATCCAACACTTGCTTCGATATAATGTTACAATTTACGCTAGCAGTTTAAGCAACTGGTCGGCAAAAAGAGCAATCACGCCAAACATCAGGTGTAGCTTGACCTTCTTGCAGCCTCTTACCATTACGCATCGGTCGCCAAAATCTTCTTTCAACCTGGCGTTAGAGCGTTCGGCGGCGCTTCGCTCGTTATATCTTGCCGCTTCTGCGGGCGGCATGGGCGGGACATCCTTTTTGCCCCGTGGATTTTTGTCTATGATAGGCACATGGCCTAAGTTACGGCTAACTTCATATATCGGGCCGGCG
>JAJRXT010000114.1 GCA_024276125.1 bacterium | reverse complement strand
CACAGAGGGCACAGAGAAACACAGAGGGGTTTTTTTGTTATTTCTTTGTGTACTTTAAGTGTTCTCTGTAGTTAATTTATGTTTTTGTTCTACCATTTTTTATTGCTGTTATCTTTTTGCATAACTACTTTATGTGATTTGTTCTCTATGATAAGTTTAATGGTTTCCTGCTGAGTGGTGGGTATTTTTTCTCCCACATAATCAGCGCAAATGGGAAGTTCGCGATGTCCGCGATCGATTAATACTGCCAGTTCAATTACCTGCGGGCGTCCTAAGTCTATCAGAGCATCCAAGGCCGCTCTAATGGTGCGTCCGGTATATAATACGTCATCGACCAGTATAATTTTTTTATCGGAAATTGCGAATGGAATTTCGGTGTGACAAAGCAGGGGGCGACGAGCGCTTGTGCTTATATCGTCGCGATAGAGGGTGGTATCAACCGTACCTAGTAATAATTTTATTTGTTTTTGCTCTTCTATATATGATGCGATCAGCTGGGCGAGGTAACGCCCCTTTTTGCGAATTCCAACTAAGGCTACATCGCATAAATTTTTATTTTTCTGAATAATTTGTTCAGATATCTGAGCCAGTACATTGTCTAGTTCAGTATTATCCATGATCAGCTTTTGCATAGCTGATTTCCTTATTGTTATTGGCTTATGTTGGCTAAAAAACCTAATAACGCCATTTTAAGATAATGTATATTTTGTAAAACTTTTCTGTGGTACTGGCTTGAGACATTCTTGTAGCTACGTTAAGAAACAGGTTTTGCATGCAAAAACTAAAGCCGGAGCCTACAGGCATTTAGAGCCATTTTTATAATTTGTTTGACATTCTAACTACAACAAAAATGCCCCCAAATAGCAAGATAACTATTCCAATAAATCTGCCGGATACTTTTAAAGCATTTATAATCCAACTCAAGATTGTAAAATAAGTAGAACGATAGCCGTTGCCGCACCTATAGCTTCCATAAAATTAACCCCCCTCTTTTTTTTCCTCCAATAATCTACTATTTGTTTTCCACCAAGTTCTTATCTTCTACCTCCAGCTTAACTTTTGCCTGCTTGGCTTTTTTCAGTAAATAATCAATGGCTTCAGGAACAGGCAAATCCTTTACTTCCCGGTACAAAGCATCTTTCCATTCCCAAACCTCTTTTAATGATTTAGATATAAAATCATTATTCATAATCCACCTCCAACGGTGTAAGTATACGAAATGGGTAGTTGTACTCATATTTTTGGTTTAACAATTGAACCTGTTTTTCCTTTTTAATATTTGCCAGATGCTTAAAATTCCAGCTTAACAATATATCAATTTCATGAACCACACTGTAGGCAATATGCAAGGCATCCTCAATTTTTCTAGGCGGAATGATCTTATCCGTTATATATACATTGGCCAGGTATTTCACTTCATCCGTTTTATCATCGGGCAGTTTCTTTAGCTCATAGTATTTTATTGCTTGTAATAACTGTTCTTTTAATGTTTCGTTTGTTGTTTTTCCAATTTCTATATATACAATTGACGAAATGTATACCTCATAATACTTCTGTTTGACAAATTTGGCAAAAAAACTTCGGTTATTTTTTTGAATTCCGGTACATCATCTGCAAACAGAAAATTAATTACCTAAGTATCAAGATAGATTTTCAATTTTTTCATGCTTTTTTTACCATAGAGGAAATTATATAAATTTGATAATTGTAACTATCAGAAAGTATTGTGATAAATTAGTATACAAATGTAGCTTATTCATTTTACATTTGAGCTTTGGAATTTGACATTTCCCAAATTTGTTAGCCCTCATAAATCTGATACTCTTGGTCGGCATACCAGTCCCAGGGCTTCTCCAGATACTTCTGTGTTGTTTGTATTATCTGGTAATGATTATCATCTTGGGCGGCTAGCTCTTGGTAGAATTTTTTTTCAGCCGGCAAGCGGGCTTCTTTGGCCAGCCTTTGATAAAATTTATATCCGCGTTTTTCATATTCCAAAGCCAGCTGCAAGGCTTCTATATCATTAAGTTTTGGCTTTACAATTTCCGTTAAATGTTCTTTTGCCTGCTCGAAAATAGTCTGCATCTTACTTAAGGGCTGGATTTTATCGCTTTGTGCCGTCGGCCAATCGCCTTGTTGCTGTAATGTATCAAATATCTGTTTTACCCGTTGTAGGTGGTGCAGCTCATCATTAGCCAGCGAGACAAACATTTGCCTGCCTAAAGGATGATGAGTGGTCTTTGCAGCTTTAAGAAAAAAATCACGTCCCTCTTTTTCAAATTTAACGGCTAATTTTAAGCTTTCATTGGTTTTGTTTTTCCGCTGCATTTGTTACCCCTCCATTTTTCAGGGTTACCGTATTAACATAAAACCGCACATAAGGAACCTTAATTTCGACATGAAACTTATTTGGTTTTGTTATCCTGTAGGGGGTAGTTTTTAAACCTACCCCTACAACGGGTAATGTTGTTGACTTAAGAAAAAGCTTTTTAAAAGGGCTTTTCTTAACCTGTCATTCTGAGGCCATAGGCCGAAGAATCTCCCCCTGCAATAGCAAAGAGATTCTTCACTCCACTTCGTTTCGTTCAGAATGACAGCTATGTTTCGGGGTGAAACACCCCGAAACATAGATACAGCCTAACCAGACCGACTTAAAAGTCGGCTTCTACGCTTCAAGGTAATCTCAATAAAGGAGCAATAACCAAAGCCACCACGGACATTAATTTAATCAAAATATTCATGGAAGGACCTGAAGTATCCTTAAAGGGATCGCCTACTGTATCGCCGACCACAGCAGCTTTATGAGCATCTGATCCCTTGCCGCCCAAATTTCCTGCTTCAATATATTTCTTGGCATTATCCCAAGCGCCGCCGCCGTTAGACATCATAAGAGCCAGCAACACCCCGGTTACTGTAGCGCCGGCCAGTAAACCGCCAAGGGCTTCGGCTCCCATGGTAAAACCTACTACAACCGGGGCAAGAACAGCGATAAGTCCCGGTATGATCATTTCTTTTAAGGCTGCTCTAGTGCTGATATCCACACAACGTCCGGTATCAGGTTTGGCTTTGCCTTCCATAAGACCTTTAATCTCGCGGAATTGCCGTCGTACCTCTTCTACCATTTGAAAGGCGGCTTTACCCACTGCGGTCATGGTAAGCGCCGCTACAAAAAATGGCAGAAGACCTCCCAAAAAGAGGCCGATAACTACATTGGAATTAGTAAGGTTAATTGTCTCTAAATTGGCGGCTTTGGTATAAGCCGAAAATAAGGCTAAGGCTGTTAAGGCCGCAGAACCAATAGCAAAACCCTTGCCAATAGCGGCGGTAGTATTACCGATTGCATCTAACCCATCGGTAATTTTACGGGTTTCGGCTCCTAAGCCGGCCATTTCTGAAATACCGCCTGCATTATCGGCAATAGGTCCGTAGGCATCTACCGACATGGTCACGCCAACCGTAGCCAGCATACCCACCGCAGCAATACCGATACCGTACAACCCGCTGAATTTATGAGCTAGAAAAATAGCGGCACAAATAGCCAGCATGGGTAGCGCCGTACTTTCCATTCCTACGGCCAAGCCGGTTATAATATTGGTAGCCGCTCCGGTTTTACTGGCTTCGGCTATGCGCTTAACCGGCCCCTTTGCGGTATAAATCTCAGTCAGCCACCCGATGACAATACCGGCGGCCGACCCGAAAATAACCGCCCAAAAAGCGCCCATAGGCAAGCCTAGTCCATTAACCAATAAATAGGTGCTGCCGAACAACAATGCGGCGCTTATATAAGTAGAAGTGTGCAGCGCCTTGGCAGGGTCCATTCCCTTTAGCATATGTATAGACAAAACCCCTACAATAGAGGCTAACAAGCCCACCAGAATAACCAGCATAGGTAATGCCATATAGGCTAGGCGGTTACCGGCGCACATTGCAGCGGTAGCCCCGATAGCAATAGTAGCAATAACCGAACCCACATATGATTCAAAAATATCAGCGCCCATACCTGCCGTATCGCCCACGCAGTCACCCACATTATCTGCAATAACAGCCGGATTACGCGGGTCGTCTTCCGGAATGCCGGCTTCTACCTTACCCACCAGATCAGCGCCTACATCGGCGCTTTTGGTGTAAATTCCCCCGCCTACACGGGCAAATAAAGCAATGGAACTTGCACCCATGGCAAAACCGTTAATATATTGTACAGTAGACGGGTCTCCGCCGAATTTATAGAAGAAAATACCCACTCCGATTAATCCCAGACTGGCTACAGAAAGCCCCATAACCGCTCCGCCGGAAAAGGCTATGGTAAGCGCTTTTCCCTGACCGTCTTTACGGGCGGCTTCACTGGTGCGTACATTAGCCTTTGTAGCGGCGTTCATCCCTAAATAACCTGCCAGCATAGAACACATAGCCCCGCTGACAAAGGTGAGGGCAGTCCACCAGCCGCCGTCTTTAAGTGAAACTCCCAAAATGAGAGCCACCACAACAATAAATATAGCCAGTATGGTATACTCCCGCTTTAGGAATACCATGGCTCCTTCATGTATAGCATCGGCAATTTCCTGCATTAGCTGGTTGCCTGCCGGCTGCTTATTTATATACATGTATATCCCTAAGGCGAACAATAATCCCAAAACACCTACGGGTACCACAAAATTAGTCATGCCAATCATCTTTGTTGTTTTTCCTCCATAAAAAAGTTAATTCCTAACTTATGTCAGGCAAAATTGATGACTTCCAACAAGTCATAAAATACAAAAATCCACTCCATCTCTTTCAGGGTGTTTCTCCCCACGAAAGCCTATGGATACAAGGTCTTATCTGATTTAGGCTGAGATATGCCGACAACAGCAGGTTATTTATATTTGTCATTCTTCAGCCTTCGACCGAAAAATCTACTCGCATATGTAAGCTATAGATTCTTCACTGCGCTGCGCTTCGCTTCGTTCAGAATGACCTGATTAAAACCTATTATAGAAACATAAAATTAGTTACTCATGTTACGCAAAACCTGCTCCACCATTTACTGTTAACGACTGTTACAATTTTACACTACACTTTACCTGATTTCAATATACAAGGGTGGGTCAAGCCCGTATTATGAAAGAGCCTAAAAAATATGCTTAAGCTTACGTTATTTGATAGTTGCGGACCCACCACATCTGCAATTGCTCACTGCCAGGGATGGTGGATTCGGGGTAATCTTTTAATAAATTATTGTCCTTCATTTATATAAGAATACCTGTTATATAAAACCCCTCAATCCACCCTACGGTGGCGCCGTTAGTTTTTTTGCGTAACATAAAATTAGTTATGTTAATGGGCGTTGGTATATAGCATTAACTTAAGACGCATTCCTCTTTCGGCGCTTTTGAAGTAATAATATAGGCCTGCCTTACTTCCACCTCATCTATATCCAGATTATTAAAATATGCGCTGCCGTGTTCTATATTGATGAAATTATTTATGGTTATAACAAGTTTGTTGTCGGGTTTTAGGAACACTACTTTTGATATTTCAAGCAATTCATTATCAGTTAAATTATCCTGGACTTGTTTAATTATAATCTCCAATGTGTTAGCTATATTGTCTACTCCCCATCCTGAGCTTACCACCACATCCCATTTGCCGATACCTTCTTCCTGTTCAAGCTAAAAAGCACAAAATCACCCTTTTTGTCGGCGATACGCTGTTCAATTAATCTAAATTTATCTACCAAAAATTTTGTAACCATGTGAAAATTCCATCAGAAAGATTAGTTAATGAATCAATAAACTGTTCGGCATCTGCCCTAGAATAAGAACCTATTGCTCTATATCTGGTTTCAGGACTCCACTCAGTCAAAATGGACCAATTTTTAAAACGTACTGGATTCGATTTTTCTTTTAGTTTAAGCTCTGATTCCAGCCCCCGACAGCTTTAATAATATATCAAAATTATGAGTAGCGAATATTTTTTTAATTGCCCTTTATCGGGGTATTGGCTTAAGTTTAACAATTTACAAATTCTGGCTTTTAGGGCTAGTTTCAATACATAACCGCCAAGATAGACCGCTCCGTCATATTTAGAGTTGGCATAAAGTATTTTAGCTTCATCCAATCTAGCCGCCGCCATTTGTTTTAGCTCATTGTAGCCGGACAGATTAATTAATTCTTTACAAATTGGTAAACTATATAACAACTAATTGGCGTTAATAGATTAGCCCTGCTACTGCTAAACGAGCGGCAAGAACGATTGTTGCGGTTGTAGCTTTGTAATAAACGGTTTCAGGCGCCGCCTGATTTAATTAAATTTATTCATGGCGGTATTAGCGCCTTCTTTTATTAGCGTAACCACAGCATCTTGAGCCTGCGCTATCATTTCTTCAACCACCGAATATTCATTGGGTTTAAATTTTTTCAGTACATAATAGGCCGTATCCATGTTACCGACAGGCCGGTCAATACCTAGGCGTATACGCGTAAATTCATTGGAACCCAAAAGACCTATTATAGAGGAAAGCCCATTATGACCGCCCGCGCTACCCTTGGTTCTTATTCTTATAGAGCCAAGCGGCAGGTTTAAATCATCACAAATAACTATCAGATCAGCTAAATCTAAATAAAGCCTCCGCATTAACTCGCATACAGCCTGTCCGCTTAGATTCATATAGGTCATCGGCTTAGCCAAGGTGATTTTCTCATCGGCTGTCATGCCCTGTCCCATTAGTGATTTATATTTTAATTTACCAAGCTTTATATTAAGGTTTTCTGCCAGTGTATCTACTACCATAAAACCTAAATTATGTCTGGTATTGTTATATTTTATTCCAGGGTTACCCAATCCTACAATTAATTTCAATCAGAATACCTTATATATAATCAATTCCCGCAGTTACGCTTCTTCTTCTTCTTCAGTTTCTTTTTCTTTGTCCTCTTCATCTTCAACAGTTTTTCCAACTATCATGGTGATGACCTGTGTAGGGTCATCTAAAGCCTTAGCTCCTTCCGGTAAGGTTAAGTCTGATATATGTATGGCTTTGCCCAATCTGAGTTCGCTTACATCAATTTGAATAGATGGAGGTATCATACCCGCCAAACATTCAATGTTCAAATGGCGTGTAAGGTGTTCTAATAATCCGCCTTCTTCTTTAACCCCAATTGCTTGACCGGTTATTTCAACGGGCACTTGTACGTGTATCTTTTTATCCATTGAAACTTCATACAGGTCTACATGTAATATTTCCTGTCTTACCGGGTGAATCTGTACGTCTCTTAAAATAACCTTTCGTTCTGATCTTTCTTTGCGCCTTCCAGAGTAAGTTGTACTATACTGGTAGCCAGCTTTTCGTGCTTTAAAAGCTTGGTGATCTCCTTGGCGTCTAAAGTAAGAGAAATACCGCTTGCTTTTTCATTTTCTCCGCCATAGAGTACCGCCTGGACAAGCCGCTGTTTTCTGAGCCTGCGGGCGGCTCCTTTCCCGTGTTCTTCTCTTAGCCGAGCCCTTAGTACCTCCTGTACCATGGTGTATAACCTCCGAATTCTAAAAACCTGAATAATTCAGGTTTATATTTTATTGTGTTTATCCATAATAATGGGAATAATCTTTTATATACTTGTATGTTTCGTGATGTCTCATCCCGAAACACTTACGCTCAAGCAATCGTTTCGGGGTGGGACGCCCCGAAACATAAATTGCTCGCCGCCAGATGTTTCGGGTTATTAAGCCCCGATATTTTTATCGTACAGGAAAACCCATTTTTTTCTTTTGTAGATGCGGTTTTTTAAACCCGCTTACCTTTTGGCCGACCTAAAGGTCGGCGTCTACAATATTCGCGCCGAAGGTGAGATAATTTCAAGCCGGCGCCAGATTTTAAGTATCTGATACCACAAGCCTGCTGCCTGTGGTGCGCGTTGCTTTTATATAAACAATGAGCTTACCGAATTACCTTCACAAATACGTTGAATGGCCTCGCCCAAAAGCTCAGCTACAGATAATACCTTAACTTTCTGGCAGCCTTCAAATTCCTTTCTTAAAGGAATTGTATCAGTAACGATCACTTCTGCAAAAGATGATTTTTCTATATTTTCCAATGCCGGCGGAGAAAAACAGCGTGAGTAACACAAGCGTAAACTTTTTTGGCGCCGTTTTCCATAATGCACCTGGCAGATTCGCACATTGTACCCGCGCTATCGATGATATCATCAACAATTACCGCTGTTTTACCCTTAACATCTCCGATAATGTTCATTACTTTGGCTACGCCTACTTCGGGACGCCGTTTGTCCATAATAGCCAGTGAAGCCTTCAAGCGTTGAGCAAACGCTCTTGCCCGTTCTACGCCTCCCGCATCTGGAGATACGATTACCAAATCTTCAAGTTCTTTATTTTTTAAATAATTATACAATACAGGAGTGGCAAATAAATTGTCTACCGGGATATTAAAAAACCCCTGGATTTGTCCAACATGCAGATCAAGGGTTAAAATGCGCGTTGCTCCGCCGGTAGTGAGCAAGTCAGCGACTAGTTTGGCTGTAATAGGTACCCTTGGCTGCACTTTACGGTCTTGACGGGCATAGCCGTAATATGGTATTACCACATTTATTTCATGAGCCGAGGCGCGTTTTAAGGCATCTATCATTACCAACAATTCCATCAAATTATTATTTACCGGCGGGGAAGTCGGCTGTATAACAAATACATCGCAAGCCCTTACATTTTCGTTTATCTGGACAAAAACCTCGCCATCTCTGAATGTCTGCACATCCGCATTAATTAAAGGAACATCCAAATAATTGCTTATACCTTTAGCTAAAGGTAAATTAGCATTACCGGAAAATAATTTTAAAGGTTTCTTCATGGTTATTCCAGTTACTCCTGTTTTTAATTAAAATATTGGCTGGGGCGGGAGGATTCGAACCTCCGAATGCGGGAACCAAAATCCCGTGACTTACCGCTTGTCGACGCCCCAATTTTAACCTGAATAATTGTCCAAATTAATTTAGACAATAAAACTTATGCTTAAATGCTTAATGAATTTAAACCCATTTTTACCCTTTGTAGATACGGGTTTTTAAACCCGCCCCATGGCCGACCTTGCGGTCGGCGGCTGCAAGGGATGGTCCGCGCCGCATAAATGCGCTAAGTTCAAATTCCTACATATAGCTGGATTCACTTAGTGGTAAATTTTCTCCAACTTTGTGCAGCTCTATTTCATAAGCGGATAATACCCTGTCTTCAATCAACCTTCTTGTTTGATTATTCAAAGGATGCGCCGTATCTCTGAAGGTGCCGTCTTTTCTTTTTTTACTAGGCATAGCTACAAACAACCCGCTATTTCCCTTAATAATTTTCAGATCACGTATCACAAAACAAGCATCAAAGATAATAGTTACAAAGGCTTTCAACTTTTCATCGTCCACGGGATAAACCTGCACCTCTGTAATTTCCATGTTAATCACCACCCTCCTCGTTTGGAACTTCATCAGTTAACTGTATTAATGGACTTGATTTTAAGGGTATGGACAAAAAAAACAGACCACCCGCCAGCGGCCTCTTCCTTCAACTTTTTATATGCTGTATATGCCTTATTAGAGGAAGAAAATAACCCGAAAACGCTCGGGCCGCTTCCGCTCATGAGCGCTCCTTCGGCTCCTTTGGCTAAAAGGCGCTTTTTGATCTCATCAATCAAAGGATATTGTTTTATGACCGGGGGTTCCAGATCGTTTTTTAACAAGTCAGCTAATTTTCCTACATCTGCATCATCAACCGGAACAGCAGGCATTTTATTATAACCCCAAGCTTTTGTCAATCCTAAATTAATACTAGCGTAAGTTTGTGCTGTTTTTACCGGAAACCCGGGGTTTATTACTACCAGCCAAGTTGGATTAAAATTTATAGGGGTTAATTTCTCGCCCTTTCCAGTTGCTATTGCAGGATGACTCAGAATAAAAAACGGAATATCCGCTCCCAGTTGCGCTCCTATACCAAGTAATTTATTCCGGCTTACGCCCAAATTATAAAGCTGATTAAGCCCTAGTAACACGGAGGCCGCATTACTGCTACCGCCGCCTAATCCGGCCGCTATGGGGATTTTTTTGTATAATTTTATACTTACCGGCAACTGCCTGCCGGTAAAATCTGCAAGCATTTGCGCGGCCTGATATGCCAAATTATTTTCCGCATCCTGTAACTCATTATGATCGCAGAAAAAATCCAGCCCGACAGCCCGCTTACTTAAGATTATTTTATCATATATATTGATAGGTAATATGACACTTTCTATCTCATGATAGCCGTCTTTCCGCTTACCTAATACCTTTAAGTATAAATTTATTTTAGCGGGACTTTTTATGGAAATAACGCTCATAAATATTATAGATTCATGCTGTGTAACTCATGTTACGCAAAGCTTGTCTCTTTGTGTAGGGTGGGCCAAGCTGGTACTGGAAAAGAGTTCCAAATATATATTAAGTCGATATTATTTTAATAGTTGCGGACCCGCCGCCATTGCTTAAGCACCAAGTGGCGGTGGATTCGGGGTAACTTACCGGCTGTTCGGCGTTCTTCAAATATGTAAGAATACCTGTTATATAATACCCCTTAATCCACCCTACGATGGTATTGTTAGATTTTTTTGAGTAACATGACTTATGTAAATAGACCCTGAAAATTTACTCTATATTTGGTTTATGTTACGTAAAATTGACTGAGGTAACTGTTAACTCCAGTCTTCAATAGTTACCTGAATAGTTCCGCTGTAATCATCACCGGCTGCCTGCTTGCTTATTTTGCCCGTGGTAAACTCAGTATAAATATCCAAAGACAGTCTGCCGTCGTTCACGCGGTTATAAGGAACCTTGATACGTCCTACACCGAGGGTACCGCTACCATTACGAATAACGCTGATAAGAGTGTTGGGGATTTGGAGACCAATAGGATTATCTAAATCAGATACAAGAATATCCACAAAGGTATCGCCGTTTGCCTCTACCTTAACCAAAGTATGCTCGCCCATTGTTTCATTAGCGGAGCCTGTAAAATTAAGTTTCATGGGAGTGTAAGAAGGTATGCTGACCACCTCACACCATTTGTTTATTTCGGCATTTACCTTCATTCTTGTTCTCTGACGCGGAACACCAGATCGAGCAAAAACGCTGCCGGCACAAACCAAAATTATTCCACCTAAAAAAAATAATTGCCTCCTTTTCATAGCTTCTACTCCTTGACCTCTGTAATACGTTGGATGGTATCTTTAGATGTGTCTGTGCCAAATATAAGTTGCTTATATAGGTGTTTTTAGGTGGAGTAGGGGCTTTGCTAACCTCTCCCAATACAAGAAACTTTATTTTTCTTTCTTAGTATATTACAATACGCCCCTAGGTGGCAACAATTTTTCAACTAAACCTTTAATAAAGGCCATTTCATCTTTTTGAGTTTCAAGCGAGGTTTCCATATGAGCCTGACGCCTGTTCATCTGCCATTGCATACGCAGGACAAAACCTAAAATTATAGCGGCAATACCTACAAAAAGCTGTAGCATTAAAGTTAGACTTTCAAAGCGGGCATTCATTTCATTGCGCAGGGCTTCCTGACCCATTTTCATTTCATTGCGCAGGGATTCTTGTCCCACTTTCATCTCATTGCGCAGGGATTCTTGTCCCACTTTCATCTCATTGCGCAGGGATTCTTGTCCCACTTTCATCTCATTACGCAGGGTTCTCAAACCCATTTTTATTTCATTGCGTAAGGCTTCTTGCCCTTCTTTTAAGGTTGAAAGCTGCTCTATTATCTCCCTGTCTGATATACGAGGAGCCACTTCTACTGAAGATGCGGGGCTGCCAAGTAAAAACAAAAAGATTAAGGTAAATATAATGTTTATTAATCGTTTCATAAAATCATTTATCAGCTAGTATTATAATGCTCCCCTAGGTGGCAGCAGTTTTTCAACTAAACCTTTAATAAAAGCCATTTCATCTTTTTGAGTTTCAAGCGAGGTTTCCATATGAGCCTGACGCTTGTTCATCTGCCATTGCATACGCAGGACAAAGCCTAAAATTATAGCGGCAATACCCACAAAAAGCTGTAGTATTAACATTAAATCATTAAAACGCTCATCAATACCCTCAAAGCGGGCATTCATACCCTCAAAGCGGGCATTCATTTCATTGCGCAGGGCTTCCTGACCCATTTTCATCTCATTGCGCAGGGCTTCCTGACCCATTTTCATTTCATTGCGCAGGGCTTCCTGACCCATTTTCATTTCATTGCGCAAAGTCCCCAAACCCATTTTTATTTCATTGCGTAAGGCTTCTTGCCCTTCTTTTAAGGTTGAAAGCTGTTCTATTATCTCCCTGTCTGATATACGGGGAGCCACTTCTACCGAAAACGCAGGGCTGCTAAGTAAAAATAAAAAGATTAAGGTAAATAAAATGTTCAATCGTTTCGTTAACTTATTCATTCTATTGTTTTGATTCTACAAAGGTTTTGCTAATTCCAAAAATTATCTAACGTCTGTGTTTTTTTATAATTTAAGTATACCAATTTTTGAGAGGTAATTTGTCTTTCAGAACAATAAATTATGCAATTGCAACAAAACAATAATGTCACCCGTAGGGTGGATTAAGGGGTCTTATCTAAAAGTTATTCTTATATATTTAAAGAGTGTTAAGCGGTCAGTAAGTTACCCCGAATCCACCATTCCTACAATTGCTTATAAGCTAAATATGGTGGAGCCGCAATTATCAAATGACATAAGCCCAAAATATTCTTTAGGCTCTTTTTTAATATGAGCTTGCTCCACCCTACATTCAAAAGCAAGTTATGCGTAACATGAGTTACTTAATCACTAATTTGCATTGCTCCTGTAAATTAGCCAATTCTCTCTCCCAAAAATCGCATACGGATTCAGCCTTTCTGCGTGAGATTCCCATATATTTTTCAGGATGCACCAGCACCTCTTTATGATTTGCGCTCATTTTATCAAAATATGACTGCAATCCCTTTTCTTCCCACATTTGTTTATTTAATAATACACCTTTTTCTTGGCAGCGTCTAGCCAATTTCCTTATTGTTTCATGGGCATTGGGATGACCATATACAGCCAGCAGCGTATATAAGGCCTCAGCTACGCATAAATTTTTACTTTGATCGACATTACGGCTCATATCTGGCTCGTTTATCCTTATTTTAGCTAGTACGCTGGACATGCGATGTGTACAACAAACAAAAGCAGTCATAAGCTCCGTGATAAAACGACTGCTGGCGGAATTGGTTAAGTCCCGCTGATGTTCTGAGAGCTGATCCATCAATACAGTCATCATGCGCGGCATAAAAGCCTTCCACAAGCTTTTTATATTTTCAAAATCCTTAGGGTTTACCTTGTGCGGCATAGTCGATGAGCCTACGCGTTCTTTATCCGGCTTTTCCATAATTTCGGTAATTTCTGTTCGCTGCAAGTGCCTCATATCATCGGCCAGACAAGCTAATATGGAAAAACAGGAAGTGACGGAAGATGCCAAGTCGGTTATATATTCCGGCTCAACAATCTGAGTTGAATGAGTAGAGGGTTTAAGCCCCAATATAGCCAAAAACTCCTTTTCAAATTCTTCCGGGTCGATTTTAAGCTCATGGCTTATCAGCGTTAAAGAATTATAAGCCCCTACTGCGCCGGAGAGCTGACCCCTAAGATTATCAGCCGCCTTTTTAATGGTTTTTATACGATTACCCAGCCGGCTTACGTATTCGGCTATTGCAAAGCCGAAGGTAATCGGTACTGCATGCTGACCGTGAGTGCGTCCCATCTGAATAGTGTCGCTACTTTCTCTGGCTATCTTTATTAAGACTCGCTCCAGTTTAAGCAATTGCGGCAGTATTACTTTGTAAGTAAGCTCCTTAAAACGCAAAGCCGCAGCTGTATCCATAATATCGGCTGAGGTGGCGAACAAGTGTATATATGGCTGCGCCTGCGGGCTTATCTTCTTTTTTATACAGTTAACCAGCGCCCTTATATTATGCTGTATACGCCGTTCTTCTGCGTATACTTCGGCCGCATTTACCTGTAAGACGGCATTTTGTACTTCTTGGGCTATTTTAGAAGAACAAATTCCCCTGTTAGACATAGCCTTAACCAGCGCCGCCTCTACCTTAAGTAAATAGTCAAGATAACCGCCTTCTGAAACATATGGGTTAAGTAATTTAAACAGATATTCATTTTCTCCATAATATCTATAGTCTAGCGGGCTTACAGCGTCAAAAAGTTCCATTTATTTTCCTTATAATTAATTTTGCATTTTTGCTTTTTCGTCTTGTATTTGCTGGCTTATCGGTATTTCAGCAGCTTCTTCCAATAATAATATACTGTCTTCTAAGAACATTGGGTTATTATCAGCGAGTTCTTGAAATTCTTTAGACGTTATTTCATATTGAGCCAATTCCACATCTTCTTTGATAAGCTCCTGGTCTATGCGATCTAGTAATACCTGAGGGGCGGAATAGTGCTTGTCATATGAAAGGCTTGCCTCTAATACCTTTTTGGCTTGCTGTACCTCCCCATCACGGTAAAGCTTGGTGGCTTTTGTATATAATTCCTTAGCATGTTCGCGAGTTTCTATTTGCTTTAAAAGCTCTTGGGCATGAGGGCATTCAGGAGCATTTTCCAGAAATTCTATAATTTTACGTTTGGCTTTAGTCAATTTTTCCTGATTAAACAATTCGCTGGCCTGTTTGAAAATACTTTTAAACTCGTGGTGTAGTTTTTTAGCTTGGCGTACTAAAGGTTTAAACAGTTTTTGATCAACATCTAATCCCAATACGTATTCATAATTTTTTATAGCCTCTTCAAAGAAACCTTTGTTAATAAGTTGTTCGCCCAATTTTTTATAATGATTGGTAATAATATGTCTGGCCACCTTAGAATAAAGCTGGGTATACTTTCGTTTATATGGATTGCCAAGTAAGCACTGGTCTAATTCTTCGAGCGCAAGAGTCCATTCACGAGCCTTAATCCAGTGATGCGCCCGCCTATATTTTTCTTCAATAGTATTTTGTTTTTGAGATATATGCTCTTGCATTTATATCTTCCTGTGATTTGAGCGGGGTAAGACCAGTGACATGGCTAGACCTGTTTGGGCGATTAATCTAATCAGAGAATGTCCCGATCCTGCCTCTATGTCGGCGTTTTATCTCAACCCCCTCGGGTTTCATCTTGTCATTATGGCAATGCTTGCAGAATGAGTTTAAATCATTACCGTCTTTTACCGGCCAGCGTAAATACTTATAATTGGGATTTGATGGGTGATGATTATGACAGCCCATACAGGTTAACTGTTCTTCCTGCCACTTAAACCCCTTTGCTTCTTCTGGAAGAACTACTTTTTTAGGAATTATGCCCACAGGATGCGTTTCATGTAAATCAATAATCCTAAAGCCCACATCAGCCGGCGCCAGCATAATCTCATCTAACGGAGTGGTGCTTCCTTCCGGTTTAGCCTCGGGTTCGCCTTCCAGTTGCGCTATATTAGCGCCAAGTTCGTGTAATTGCGTTTTATATTCTTCATCTCCATGGCAATTAAGGCAAATAGTCTCTATGCGTTCCAGCGGTTTGCCGGTATTGGGGTTGATAATATCTATCTGGCGTTCTTTTATAAATACAGCCAGACCGATACCCAAACGCTTGCCATGACAAATGGCGCATTCATCATGAGCCTTAGCCCAACTTTTCTTGACATATAATGAATAACTGACTGTAAGTAAACCTACGAGTATAAGCCAGAGGCAATTACGTGGATACTTCATACGCTTTCTGCTTCTTCCATCTCTTCTAATTGTTTTAATTGCTTAAAATTAAGTCCTTCATGGGCGGCGCATATCAAGCCGGTTATTATTACGGGGACAATTGTTGCCGCATGCACTACAATAGCAAAACTTTTTGCCGTATTAGGCGGCACCCCTAAAAGAGTCATACCTCCGGCGGCGGCAAAGTGGAAAGTACCGATGAATCCCGGGGAAGAAGGAGCGGCTACGGCTGCTGCAATCAGCACTACTATTAAGATAGAACTAAAAAAGCTTAAATCTAACCCAAATGCCGGATAGGCAAGATAATAACTGTAGAAAATAACCAGCCAAAGCGCTAAAGACCAAAAAACTATCCAAGCAATATGCGCCCCGCCTTTAAGCGATTCCAAACCCTCGCAAAAAGACTCTGTATGATGAATGAGCTTATCCCATATTTTGTGTGGGCGGGTTTTGCTTTTACGTTTTAGAAAATCAATTACTTCTTGTGATCTGTGTCCTAAAAACAATAAAAATAATAACAGGAAAAAGCACAGAATGCCAACAAAAATACCAGCTTTTCTTAGGTTGTCAGGATGTAAATATTGGTTTTGATAAAAACCGGCCGGAAAAGGAAAAAAAATAACTACTGTAATTAAAAACAATAACAAGGTAAAACTGTCGAATAATCTCTCCACTACTACTGTGGCAAAGGATGCGCTTTTACTGATATTTTCTTTTTTACCGATAGTATAGGCCTTAATAAATTCCCCCATTCTGGCTGGAAAAATATTATTGGACATAAAACCGATAGAAGTCGCGCTGAATAGACTCATTAGGTTGATTTTCTTTATTGGATTTAATATGTGTTTCCAGCGTTCGGCCCTGATCAGTAAAGTTAAAACCTGCAAAAGAGCGCAAAGCAGAATATAAAAATAGTTTACTCTTTTTAATATGTTCCATATTTCCCCGAAATCTATCTGACGAGCAAATAAAAACAAAAAAACAGCGCTGATTAATATTCCTAACCAAACTTTAGTCTTCAAGTAGTTATCCTATGTTAAGGTATTGTTCTATGTCTATTTGTAGGGGCAGGTTTGAAACCTGCCCCCTACGGGTTTAAAATCTGCGATGATGGGGGCGGGTTTGAAACCCGCCCCTACACGGTTTCCCATACTGGTATGTTAGTACGTCTTATTGGCTGTCCATTGGGATTTTCTCGATCCAGTTTCCATCTAAGTGGATTTGTTAAGATATATTCACGGATACGCTTCAATTCAGTTTCATTACGGATTACATGTTCATAATAATTGCGTTGCCAGACTGAAGTACCAATGCTATTTTTTATTTCATTGATTTTCCTGGCTGAAAATGTTTTAAACCCACGAACAATTTCTGGTAATCAATGTCTATTTGTAGGGGCAGGTTTTAAACCTGCCCCTACGGGTTTAAAATCTGCGATGATGGGGGCGGGTTTGAAACCCGCCCCTACTTCTGTTAACCAGATAATACCATGGATATGATTAGGCATTATTGCAAATATATCTAACTTAACATGATGATAATGTTTTGGTAATCCTTTCCATACCGTTTGCACTACCTGCCCTAAATTACTTACATTCATTGTTGTATTAACAATGTTTCCAAACAAACACTTTTTGTCTTGTGCGCATATTGTTACAAAATATGCCCCATTCTGGGAATAATCGTATTCCTTTAAACGAATTGATTTACGATTTCTATTTATACAGTTTTGCATTCTTCTGCTTCATTGCGTCACCTTGATGTTTTGGCTTGTCCTAAAAGCCAACATCCGAATTAAGCATAACCAAACCCGTCAGTTAAGGCCTCGCCAGATTAGTTTCAAATTGAAAAATCGGAAGAACATTTTCTTCAAGTTTGAAATATAGTCTTTCAAACCCGATAACTTTATTATTTTGGCCATGTTCTTTTACCTTTTCATACCCAAAACTTATTTTGCGTAACCAGACTTGCTTAACAACCCTTATGATATTCCTGAAGCGATTTTACCCCCACCCGCTTTTTTAAAATAGCCTTTATAGCCGCAACCGTTGCTGCCGCTCCCGATATAGTGGTAAAATAGGGAATATTGTGCATAAGCGCCGAGCGCCTTAATAAAAATGAATCCTGATGAGAATGCTTGCCCTCCGGCGTATTTATTACCATATCAATCTCGCCGTTTTTAATAGAGTCCACAATATGAGGCCGCTCTTCGCTGACTTTAGAAACCAGTTTAACCGGTATATGATATTTTTCCAAAGCGGATTTTGTACCGGAAGTGGCAATCAGCTTAAATCCCAATTCGGCCAAGTTATGAGCCAAACCGATTACACTGGGTTTGTCGTTATTGCGTACGCTGATAAATACATTCCCCGAAAGCGGTAGTTTCAAACCAATACTGCTTTGAGCCTTAGCAAAAGCTACGGCAAAAGTCTCATCTATTCCCATAACCTCGCCGGTAGAGCGCATCTCAGGACCAAGTAAGGTATCTGCGCCGGGGAATTTTACAAAGGGGAAAACAGCTTCTTTAACTGAAATATACTTAGGAGTGGGGATCGAATCTATCCCCAGCTCTTTAAGGCTTTTACCGGCCATTATGCGGGCGGCTATTTTAGCCAGCGGTATCCCTGTAGCTTTACTTACAAAAGGCACAGTGCGCGATGCTCTGGGGTTTACCTCCAACAGGTAAATATCCTTACCCTTAAGCGCAAACTGAATGTTTATCAGTCCCTTTACATTAAGTTCTAAAGCCAGCATCTTGGTCTGCCGCTTAATCTCTTCTATAATATCATTAGATATGGAATAAGGCGGCAACGAGCAAGCGCTGTCTCCCGAATGTATACCCGCCTCTTCGATATGTTCCATGACACCGCCGATAACCACATCAGCGCCGTCGGATAGGGCATCCACATCCAGTTCACGCGCGCTTTCCAAAAATTTATCGATCAATATAGGATGTTTCGGCGATACCTTAAGAGCGGTAGTCATATAATTAAATAAACTCTGCTCGTCATAGACAATCTCCATAGCCCGTCCGCCTAAAACATAAGAAGGACGCACCAATACTGGATAGCCGATTTGTGCGGCGACAGCTTGTGCCTGTTCATATGATTTGGCCGTGCCATTGGGCGGCTGCCTTAGCTCCAGTTTATCAAGCGCTTGCTTAAAGCGTTCCCTGTCTTCCGCCCTGTCTATATCATCAGGAGATGTACCTATAATATTAACCCCGGCATTGGATAGGGCTTTGGCCAGTTTTAAGGGCGTCTGACCGCCGAATTGCACTATTACACCGTATGGCTTTTCTATGTCGGTTATATTTAATATGTCTTCTGTCGTAAGCGGCTCGAAATACAGCCGGTCTGAGGTATCATAATCCGTGCTTACAGTCTCAGGATTACAGTTTATCATAATGGTTTCATAACCGTCATCTTTTAGCGCAAATGCCGCATGCACACAGCAGTAGTCAAACTCTATGCCTTGACCGATTCGGTTAGGACCGCCGCCTAATATGATGATTTTCTTTTTATCGGTTAGCTTAGCCTCGCATTCATTCTCATAAGTGGAATAAAGATAAGGCGTATGGGCTTCAAACTCGGCGGCGCAGGTATCCACCAATTTAAATACGGCGCGGACATTGCGCTCTTTACGCGTAATCCCCACCCCTTTTTCACTTACATTCCATATTTTAGCCAGATAGGCGTCTGAAAAACCATATTCTTTAGCTTTACGTAATTGGGAATTACTAACCGACCATAAATCTGTTTGTTTTAATTCTTCTTCCAGCAGGATAATCTGCCTGATATTCTCTAAAAACCAAGGGTCAATTTGGGTGATATCTTGTATTTGCTCTAATGAAAAACCCAATCTGAAGGCATCGGCTATATACCAAATGCGCTCCCAATTGGGAATACGCAGCTTTTCTTTTATTAGGTCGTGTTTATCCTGATACACCTTTTTAATATCATAATCGCCGTCAGGTATACAAAGGCTGTTAAAACCGTAACGGTCCACTTCTAAAGAGCGGATAGATTTTTGCAAGGCTTCTTTAAATGTACGTCCGATAGCCATAGCCTCGCCTACTGATTTCATCTGCGTAGTCAGGGTTTGATCTGAAGATGGGAATTTATCAAAAGCAAAGCGCGGGAATTTTACCACGCAATAATCAATAGTAGGTTCAAAACAGGCCGGCGTCTTGCGCGTTATATCATTGGGTATCTCATCCAAAGTATAACCTACCGCCAGTTTAGCGGCAATTTTGGCAATGGGAAAACCGGTGGCTTTGGAAGCCAGAGCAGAGCTGCGCGAGACCCGGGGATTCATCTCGATCACTATTAAGCGACCGTTTTTTGGATTTACCGCAAATTGAATATTAGAGCCGCCGGTTTCCACTCCGATTTCACGAATACATTTTACAGCGGCATTGCGCATGATCTGATATTCTTTATCAGTAAGCGTCTGAGCGGGCGCTACGGTAATACTGTCGCCGGTATGCACTCCCATGGGATCAAAATTTTCTATAGAGCAGATAATAACCACATTATCGTTTAAATCGCGCATTACCTCCAGTTCATATTCCTTCCAGCCGATAACAGATTCCTCGATTAAAATTTCGCTTTGGGGGCTGGCATCCAATCCACAGCGGGCATAAGCGGCGAATTCTTCCTTGTTGTATACAATGCTGCCGCCGCTGCCGCCCATGGTAAATGAGGGGCGGATAATTACCGGATAGGATAATTTTTTCATAATAGAGCGTGCTTCTTCCATGGTATAAGCGCACCCGCTTTCCGGTAATTCCAGGCCGATTTTTTGCATAGCGAGTTTAAATTCATGCCGGTTTTCGGCTTTTTTTATAGCTTCCAGTTCGGCGCCGATACGCTCGGTTCCGTATTTATCCAGTATACCGGCTTCAGCCAGCTCTACCGCCACATTTAATCCGGTTTGACCGCCCAAAGTAGGCAACAGCGCATCGGGGCGCTCGCGGGCGATGATTTTAGCCACGGTTTCCATATTAATGGGTTCAATATAGGTGCGGTCGGCCAGTTCCGGATCAGTCATAATTGTAGCCGGATTACTGTTAACCAGTATTATTTCATAGCCTTCCTGTTTTAAGGCCTTACAGGCCTGCGTGCCGGAATAGTCAAATTCGCAGGCTTGACCGATTACAATAGGCCCTGAGCCGATAAGCAGTATTTTTTTTATATCTGTTCGTTTAGGCAAGGTGATATTCTCTCACGTTAATCCGAATTATGCGGATAATTAAGGTAATTAAGTATAATTTAATAATTATAATAAATTATTTTATTTTATGCAAACATTATCCTATACTTCCAGCAAAAAATAGATTATCAATTGATTGGCTTTATTGATTAATTGATTGATTGATTGGATAAATGGTTGGGTGCCAGTTACAATACGGCCTATAAATTAAGAGTGACGGTTTTTAGCCCATTCGGTAGGATTCTGTAAAAAATCACGGGTTATTTTTACCTGTTCTGAATCAAAGTAACCCGTTTTCTCTGCTTCAACTAACAACGTTGGCCAATCGGTCAATGCTAGATAATCAAGTCCGGCTTCTGCCAAGCGTTCCTTTGCCGGCTTGAATCCATATGAAAAAATACAAATAAGATATGCTACGGATGCTTGTGCCGCCTCAATTGCCGCCTTAAAGTTCATTTTACTGCCCGAATCAAACAGTAAGTCCTCTACTAAAAGCACTCTTGAATCCGGTTTTAGCTCACCTTCAATTTGATGCTGCTTACCGAATCCCTTAGGCTTTTTTCTAACATATATCATCGGTAAGATTAATTTTTCGGCTAAAAACGCTGCATACGGAATACCCGCCGTCTCACCGCCGGCAATATAATCAACTGAATCCAAATTTAGCTTGCGAATCTTTTTAACCGCAAGATTAAGAATAATATCTCTTTGCTTAGGAAATGAAATCAATTTCCTGCAATCTACATATACCGGACTGATAACCCCCGAAGTAAACCGAAAAGGACTATCAGCATTATAATATGCAGCCCCTATATCCATAAGAGCGCGGGCCGTAATCTGTGCATCATTCATGTTTCACTCCTTACTTATCACAACTTAGTAACGTATGTTCGACATATAATTGATTTAATTTATTTATAAAGGATAAAACCATGAGGAACCCTTCTTTTAATAAGGGTTTGCCCCAAGGTTTGCTCTTTTATAGATAAGTTAAACTGATTATATCGAATTTAAGGTTATTTAATGTTTTGATGATGTGTTTAGTTTGGCCAGTAGTTTTTGTTCAATTTCTGCCGGCACAAATCCTTTGATATTCCCGCCGAATGCGGCTACCTCTTTTACAATACTAGAGCTGATATAGGCGTATTGAGCGCTGGGTATCATAAATACGGTTTCTATTTTAGGGCATAGTCTGCGGTTAATTTGGGCGATTTGCAGTTCATACTCAAAATCCGATACCGCCCGCAGCCCCCTTACAATAGCGTCTACGCATAATGATTGCGCCAGCTTAATTAATAACCCGTCAAAAATTACTACTTCTACCCCCTCTAAATTTTTAGTAGCTAGATGCAGCATTTCTTTTCTTTCAATTGCTGAGAAAAGAGGGGCTTTCTGAAGATTATTGGCAATTGCCACCGTAATCTTATCAAAAATAGACAGACTACGCTTTATAAGGTCTAAATGACCGTAAGTAACCGGATCAAATGTACCCGGATATAAGGCTTTTTTCATAATTTAAACTATCCGACGAATGATAAATACGCCCACCAGCAGGAGAGTAAGCTTCAGTCCCAAACCGCTCTTTACCATTATCCAGCTAAATACAATAAGCGGTATTAGAGCGATTCTGATTAGCGCCCTAAGATATGAGCGTCCGGCAATATAATCGGCAATAGGCGGGCTGTGTTTATAATAAAAGGCTACAAATTCACTGCCTAATTTGTTCGTAAGCAGATAATTGTCACGAAAGCGGCAGAGTATTTTTACCTGCTTAGCCATAGGAGTGCCAAAAGCCGCTGTAGCGATAAAACAATTACTTACAGTACCAGAACCATCGTCTTCATCTTGAGTTGTTTCCGTTGTACCAGAGCCTCTGCCTGATGTATCTGCCGCCTCCATTGTACGACCGTTTGTCTTATTTGACTCTTTGGATGTTCCAAACCTGTTATAAGCCCTAACGCTATATTCATAAAGGGTCTCCGCCGTTAACCCTATATCCCTGAAACTATATATATCAGAACTATTAAGTACGGCTACGGGCGTTCCATTGCGATAGATTTTAAATCCCTCTTCATTATCGGAATTATCCTGCCAATTTAATCTGATACTACCGGATGATTGCGGGGTAAGCCTAAGATTAGTAGGAGCGGCAGGCGACTCCTGCTTATCCAGCGCCAGCGTATATAAACTGAAATGATTTAAGTAAAAAGATATTTCCCCATTTTTGGTAGAAATTATATTAACCGTCTGCCAATCATCTTTATCGGTATATGAATATACCCGCAGATTGTATGGGTCTTCAGAGCAGGTTATAGCAAATAATTCCCGCATATTATAAGGAATACTCAATATTACCGGACGGCTTAAAGTGATACCGGCAGGAGCAAGCTCTAACATACCGCCCATTACCCTTGCTCCGTTGGGCAGCGCCGGATAATTACTTTGCTGCGCTATTGCGATTATCGTATCTTGTGACAGCGCCTGCGGCGGGATGTATAGACTGATTCCGTCTTCAGTGTTGATACTCCCTCCGGCAGCTCCGATTTTTTTCCAGCTAAGGACTTGTGAATCTGGACTTAATACGCTAATGGGCGTTTGCGTTCTTAGTTTGCAGGTTGTTGTATCCAAAGTAACAGTAGCCCTATATCTGCCCGGCTCTTCATAGGTGAAAACCGGAGCCTGCTGGCTGCTGTCCTGTCCTAAACCATCCGAATAATCAAAATCCCAACTCCAGTTGCCGGAAGCGAGTGTATCGGCATAAAAACTTACGGTTAACGGCGCATTACCAACCGCGGGGTCAGCCTGTATGCTTATCTTTTGCGGATTATCCACCCTGATACTTTGTATGCAGGTTGCCTGTAATCCGCTGTTATCTGATACGGTTAAATCAACCAAATATAAACCGCAGTTGTCGTATGTATGTACAGCGTTCGTCTGATTTAGCGCCGGCGTATCATCGCCAAAATCCCAATTATATGAATATATACCCCATTCATCCGCCGCAGAAGCTATAAAAGAGACCTCAAGCGGAGAGCTGCCGGCTGTAACGGATGCTAAAATTTGCACGCTTGGTTTGTTATTATCGCGTTCGCCGTATTCTCCGCCGTCTGCTCCCATATCATTGACCGAGCCGTCTTTATCATTATAGTCCTCATCAGGATTACCCGTATCTCTAACCGGTGAATCAAATTTTAAGTGATAATTCAAACCCTGTTCATCTACAAATTCGGGATTAGAATATATATTATTATCCCCAACATAAACGCTTGCGTTATTGCTATATAGATTGTTGTAATCAACTTGGCTTAGTTCCTTTGAGCTGATTGTATCATCGACATAAATTGCGCTTTTATTATAAGCCAAGATATTATTATATATAACCGGTCGGGAGTTTTGGGTCAGCTCAACGGCGCTGTCTAAGTATAAGAAATTATTATTTATAATATTAGCAGACGAGCCGTCCAGCCAGATACCGGCGGTATTGCTTGCGCCTAAAATTATATTATTGCTAATTTGGGCGCCGGTTGAATTATCATATATTGCCGCAAGCGAATTTGCCTGCGGGATAATGGTAAAGCCGGATATCTGGCTGTAATCGGCGCATATAATATGCGCGTCATTTGTCAGCTCCAGGGCGCTTTTTTGCGCTCCTTGTCCCTTTAGACTTACTCCGCCTTTTAACAGAATATCCTTATCCACGGTATATATACCGCTTAAAGCTATCACCGTATCGCCTACGCAGGATGAGCTAAGCGCAGGATATATGGTTTTATACGGCTGCCCCTGAGAGCCGTCTCCCGTATCATCATCACCGTTTTCATTATCTACGTATATGGTTACTGGTAATTGATTAGGGTCGCATCCCATCAGGTACTCAAAATAATTAGTAAAACCATCGCCGTCCGCATCATCTTGGGCATCATTAACCAGCGCGTCAAGGCAATGACTAACCTCCCAGCCATCATTCATACCGTCATTATCAGTATCCGTATCAGTAGGGTCTGTCCCGTTTTCGTATTCTTGCATATTAGTCAATCCATCCGCATCGCTATCTGCATCCGCATCATTACCTAAATGACCAAAATATTTCATTTCCCACCAATCGGGTAATCCATTGGCATCATCGTCTTTATACAGCGTAATATGTAATACGGTTTCTTGTCCCAATACGGTTTCTACATCATGATAGAGCGCCGGCGCATAGC
Source organism: bacterium (assembly GCA_024276125.1). Lineage (GTDB taxonomy): Bacteria > SZUA-182 > SZUA-182 > SZUA-191 > JAJRXT01 > JAJRXT01. Next base: position 3,889 of record JAJRXT010000114.1, on the reverse strand, counting down.
CTGTAGCGCCGGCCTTTATGGTATAGGCGCCGCCCAATAGACGCGCCAAGGTATATGTGCCATTTGGGTTTTTGGCGGCCTGAGCATCTATTTTTGTTGAATCAGGGCTATAGGCGCACACGGTTATATCAGCCAGTTTATGCCCTTTAGCTCGAACAGCAGAAGACATCTTAGCGGGGGATTCGGCCAGCAATATTTCACCGGCAATAGTAGCGCCGAGTTCTAGTACAAGGTTTATAGAGGGCGAATTGATATCTACAAAATCGGCTTCATTTAAATCCGTTTTATCATCATAGAACTCGGATACATAAAATGTTCCGCTGGTAAATGCCTTAATTACATAATCAATATCATCATCAGGCATTAACCCTAGAATGGTATACTTCCCATCAAAATCGCTTATACCTGAATTAACATATTTTACCAGCAGATTTTCTTCCGCATCCCATCCCAGAACTTTATAAGCCTGTATAGTTATGCCGGGTATAGGCTTGCCGTCGGCTTGGGTAACATTACCGGAAAGACTAGCTCCCGGATATAAAACAAAGTTTATATCCCTTCGACCGGCGGCTACTTCAGCAGCCTCATCTATTGAATGAACATTATCATAGAATTCCGCTATATATGGAGTACCGAAGGTATTGCACTCTATTATAAAATTATCATATTCCGGCGGCAGTCCTCTTATTGTATAGCTGCCGTCTGCTTTAGTGCGGCCGCTGTTTAAATACACGTATATGTTATTGCCGTATGAGTCTATGCCGGTATTTGTATAAGCCAGCATAGTAAGGCTTTCCACCCCCGCGCCGCCGGCTGTTACCACGCCGCCTATCGCGCCGCCCGTACGCAGGTCTATATTGATATTTGAAGCCGGAGCCGACAGTCTGAGTGCATCATTCATATAAAGAGCGCCATTAAGATCGCCGTCATAGTATACGTTGACATAATCTGTGCCGTAGGTATTGAATTCCACAATGTATTCCAGATCATCGCGTAAACCGGGTATAACATAATTACCGTCTTTATCGCTTATGGCGCTGGTATAGTATTTATAGCGCAGTCCGTCGTCTCTGTCATCCCATTCAGGTACGTAGCTGTAAACGGACACCAGTATTCCCCATACGCCTACAGAGCCGTCGCCTACCCTGCCGCTTATATTTTGGCCTTCCGCAAGCACTATAGTACCGATATTCTCACCGCAGGAGACCAGCTTTGAATTTTCAAAATCATAAGTATTATCGTAGAATTCTTTAATATATTTACTGCCGTAGGTATCGGCTTCTATTCTATAGTTAGTAATATTATTGGGCAGTCCGATTATAGTAAAACTGCCGTCAGCGCTGGTTAAGGCGTTGTCTACCCATTCCCGGCTGTAGGCGTGATAGGCTTGTACTGTGATATTGTCTATACCGGCGCCGGCGCTATTGTGTATAATCCCGCTGATATTACAGCCCTCTTCCAGTATAATATCTATTCCCGCAGCGCTGGCTGTAACGCTGGTTGCGTAAAATTTATTTATATACTTGGTTCCGTGGGCATTGGCTTCTATCAAATATGACTTACCCTCAACCAGTCCCTGAATTTTATAAAATCCCTCGGCATTAGTAAGATTATCGCTTATATATTTATACAAAGGATTGTAGGCGGTAACTCTAATATTTGGAACGCCTACTCCGTCGATATCCACAATTTGACCGCTAATAGAGCCGCCGCGAGTTAAGCATATCTCACCGATATTATTTGTTTCACCTGATGTTACCCCGAATGTACCTGAGTAGTCTTTACTGATATATTCTGTACCGTAGGCTACTACTTCTACTTTATATTTTATGTTAGGTTTTAAGCCGGCCTGATAAAATTGGCCATTTGAGCCGGTATAAGTGCAATCCACCCATATACCGCTTTGGGTATACGTGTATACGGCTAATCCGGCAATGCCTGTATCTGTTAAGCAGTCCATGACCCTGCCTGCTATGGCGCCGCCTTCCGTCAGGCTGAAATCTATACCGGATATTATCTGGCTTTGGGTTACAATAAGACTATCGGCTGTAGCGGCGCTGCTTTTATTATCCCAAAATTCACTGATATAACCGTATTGCCCTGCACCTGCGCCGTAGGCTTGCACAATATATTCGCCGTCAGGTAAAGGATTACCGTATTTATCGGCAGATATATTGTAATTACCGTTAGTATCGCTAAAAGTCAGTGCATTGGTAAATTTTTTGGAATCCGCATAATAAAGATTCACCTGCACGCCCGCAATTGGGGTAATGCCGTCGTTTTTGGTTACAGCGCCCGAAATGCCGGCAGCCCATGCCGAATCAGTCAGAGAGCTATTTATTGTACCTACGAGTAAAGCTACTGAAAGTATTAGCCATAAGAGGTTTTTTCCCGCGATTTTCATCCTTAATCCTCTGAAGTTAACTACAAAATCATATCAAAAAACAACTTTATCTTTTATAAACTATTCTGTGTCTTTATAATAGGTTTTAGAACCTAAGTCACCTTACGCAAAAAAATAATAACGTCACCGTAGGGTGGATTAAGGGGTCTGATATAACAGGTACTCGTTATAAATTAAAGACAATACTTTTTATGAAAAGAACGCCCCGAATCCACCACATGGCAGCGGACAATGAAGGTGGGTCCGCAACAATTAATACAATATACACCTAAAAAGATATTGTTTAAACTCTTTCACAATACTGGCTTGACCCACCCTACGCCAAAAAGCACACTTTGCGTAACATCAATTATGTAGTCGGGAATGCTTTCCTAAACCTATTCCATATTGTTTGTTTTTGGGATTATATATCTAAATTAATTCCAAAATTAACATTCTTATAAACGTAGATATAACTTACACCAAATAGCAGTTTGGGTCAATAGCAATTTTGTTGGTTAGTGTATCCATAATTGGTTAGTGTATCCATAAAAAGAATTTAAATTGAATCATCTAATATTTTATGATATATAGATATTAATCAGCATAAATCCTGTTATAGAATTTAACTCATATAAGGAGCAAGCTCATGAAACTGAAAGGTTCCAAAACAGAGATTAATCTGCTTACCGCATTTGCAGGAGAATCTCAAGCCAGAAATCGGTACACATATTTTGCCAGTAAAGCCAAAAAAGACGGCTACATACAAATGCAGGACATTTTTGAAGAAACGGCAAATCAGGAAAAAGAACATGCCAAGCGCTTATTTAAAGAACTTGACGGAGGAGAGGTTGAAATAACAGCGGCCTTTCCCGCCGGAGTAATCGGCAAAACGCTGGATAATCTAAAAGCAGCAGCGGCAGGCGAACACTATGAGTGGACTGAAATGTATCCCTCTTTTGCAAAAACAGCGCGAGAGGAAGGCTTTGAGGATATCGCCAATATATTTACCTCCATTGCGGTAGCCGAAAAACAGCACGAGAGGCGTTATTTAGGGCTTGCCGCCAATATAGAAGCCGAAACCGTATTTAAAAAAGATAAACTCGTTATCTGGCGCTGCCGTAATTGCGGCTATATACACGAAGGATTAGAGCCTCCCGATTGCTGTCCCGCCTGCAATCATGCTAAAGCACATTTTGAACTGTTAGGCGAGAATTGGTAGGAGGGCTAGATAGCCATACTTGTAAATAACGTGAGTCCGGTATAAGTACACCAAAAGATTGTTATATATCAGCTAGTTACTGTAGGGTAGGGGCTTGTCCCCTCCCGAATTGCGGCAATGCCGTTGACGTGAGCTTAGAAAACCGCTTCGCCAGGAGGCTGTGTCGCGACCAGCCGTGATTTAGCGAATCAGGGGTTCGTTCTTTGAAAAAAAGTCAAAAATTCTTTAAAAATCGTATTTGCGTTAGCGGTTAATCAAAAATCAACAGCCAACGTGCTTTTATT
>JAJRXT010000113.1 GCA_024276125.1 bacterium | reverse complement strand
GAGGGGATATGTCACTCTTCTACAAAAATTTTACGTCAATCAAATCTATACAAAACACCAACTAGCTGATATATAAAAACATTTTAATTTTTCTTATGTCGAACTCAGGTTATAATAGGTTTTATGTTTGTCATTCTGAACGCAACGGAGTGGAGTGAAGAATCTACTCCCATATTGTAAGCAGATTCTTCGGTCGGCTTGCGCCTCCCTCAGAATGACAGGCTGATAAAAGCTATCCACCTTAAGTCAGCACAACATTATAATTTACCTTACGCTGTTATTCTTGTTGTCTTATATAAGCTTATCCCACAACGGCCCGGAACAACCCAATTAATAAAGCGTCCTAGCGATATTATCCAAGGCATCCGGTGGGAATATACAGTGTCTTATTCCTTTAAAGGCTTTAGTTAAGGTATCAGTCAACCATTTACGGTCAATAGCAGGGGAAATATAATAGACCGGTTTCAGTAAATCATTATCAGCAGAAATAATACCTTCAGCTACGGCTATTTTTGCCAGCGCTGTATTCCGCAGAATCCTTACGCCCATAAAGACCACAGTTACACATCCATTTAAGGCCTTAATATTGTTTATACCTTCTAATACGGTTTCTTTGGTCTCGCCCGGTCCGCCGAACATAAAGTAATGTGAGGCGGAAATCCCATGTTTAATCATTAACTCATTACTTCTTATAATATCATCAAAGCAAAAGCTTTTCCCCATTTTTTTTAAGGTAATATTACTGCTGGAATCCGAACCGAACTCAACAGCCGCCAGCCCGGTCTGCTTCATAAGCATAATAATATCATCATTAAGACCCTCGGGTTTTAAAAAAGCCATCCACGGAACAACAAGCCCTCGCCGCCGCATCTCATTTAACACATTAAGATAAACCCCCTCGTCATCATTAAACACAGAATCTACAAAAAAGATATATTTAGCATGATAATCTTTATACAGTAACTCAATATCATCCACCACCGAGGCGGGGTCTCTTTGCCTAATCTTAGCCCCCTCTAAAATAGGATATGTGCAATAGACACAATTATGCGTACACCCGCGTTTTGTCTGAATGGAGGCAATTCTACTTTTAGCCAAATAAAATTGCATCAATTGTTGGTCATATTTTGCCGAAGGAATATCAGTTCCAGTAAGTTTGCAGTCAGGACCCAATAAAGGTTCATTAGGATAAATACCTTGGGCTACATTATTAGTAAAATCGACTATCAGCGACTCCCCCTCGCCGACAATTCCATAATCGGCCTTTATCTCATCTAATATAAGCTCCGGCGCCAGAGAAAACCCGGCTCCGCCCAAGATTAATGGCGCGCTAGTAATCTGTCTTACCCTGCCTGCAATATTTTTGACCGCCTCAAGATAACATTGCTCATTCAATAAATTGGCATTATCTATATTGCGAATGGATATACCTATTAATTCCGGCTTAAATCCCTTAATAACTTGGTTTATGGCATCCAAAGATTTCTGCTTCTGCAAAAAATCAAATTGTTTAACATCATGTCCGGCATTGGTTAGTACCGCTGCAATCATACTGCAACCTATAGGGTAAACAGGATATGGGGTGGACGATGTATTAGCGGAAATTAACAATACCTTCACGATTTAATTTTCTCCCCTTTTCCCGAAGTATGCCAGTTAGCCCTCCGGCTAAATTTTCTCTCCTGATATGTTCCGTCCGCCTTTTCTTTCGCTAATACCTTCATAAATAACTTGGCCATTTTAATTTCCTGACAGCAATCGGCATAAAAGGTCTCCCACGAATAATGATATAGCTCATACAATTTTTCAGGGCTCATTTGAGCAGGTTTAAAAGCAACCTCTTCGCTGGTATATTTTTCCCAGTTATTGTGTAAAATTCTATTTTCCTGTTCAAGCTTTCTGCGCAATGAGCTATGAGGATAAGGGGTAAGAATGGTAAATTCGGCTAGGTCTAAGTCTATTTCAAGCAAAAAATCAACCAGCCGTTTAATATAGTCTTCATCATGTTCATCCAGCCCCAAGACTATCGTGCCTTCAACGCCTATTCCCCGCTCTTTTAGTCTCATGATTTTATTTCTGGTATAATCTGATGTATTGAAAATCGCCTGATATACATACCAGCATCCCGCCTCAGCAGCCAGGTCCAATACCTTCTCATCGTTTTTAATAGGATGAGAAATCCATTTTTTCTTAAGCGGAATCATCGCCCTAAACAATTCCTTAGTCCACTCGGCATCTTGGGCTAATGAATTGTCAACAAAAAACAGCCGGTTATTATCAATACCCTCCAGTTCCTTAATGACTAAATCAATATTGCGCGGCCTGAATTTGCGTCCGCCCAAAAATGGTGCGCAACATGGAAGGCAATTAAATTTACAGCCGCGCGAGGCATGAACCAGATCAACCATCTGCACTCCGCGATAATTATACAACTGCCGGTTTAAAATACTGCGTCTGGCCGACCCGATTAATTGCGTATCAGGCAAATCGTCAAAATAATCATAAACCCTTTTTAATTTACCCTTATTAAAATCATCTATAACGGTTTTAAAATGTCTATCCGATTCACCCAAAAAAACAGAATCAGCATGCTGTAAGGTCTCTTCATAATGCAGCATAGAGGCAATACCGCCGAAGATAACCGGCACACCCATTGCCCGATACTGATCGGCGATCTCCCAAGCCCGGGGAATCTGACAGGTAAGCATAACCGACATAGCCACTAAATCCGTATTTTTAGTGATATCTATTTCCTGAACATTCTCATCATAAAAACATATCTCAATATCATCTGGCACCGTAGCGGCAAAACAAACCGGACCATGAGGGGGTAAAAAAAATTCAGTCTGATATTTTATTTTTGGCCACTTGGGATAAATAAGGTTTATTTTCAATTTAGTCTTTACCTATGTTTTTATTTTGCAGAGCCGAAAATTCTTTTATAATATTGGAAAAATCCGTCCCTTTATTTAATATGGATTCCGCTTGCGCTATATCGCACAAAATACTGCCTGCGTTATTTGAAGCCCTGCTCAGTACCAAAAAAAACGCAGACTCATTCCCCGTCATTCCTGCCAGCATTACGGAGGCTTCGTTATTACGGATCATATCGGCGGCCAAAGATGTCAATTGCGCGAATGTTTTATCCGCGCCCGCCATGTAAAACAGGGGTCCTGCTAAACCAAAGTAAATCGCCGCTTCACTTAAAGGGCTGGACGGCAGCGTATAAATAAAAAGACTCCCCCTGCCTAAAGTTCTACCATTATCCAAATAATCTTTAAAATAATTAATATCAGCGCTAAGACAGCCAGTCCCATTACCGGCTATGATACCGACCGCCTGCTTATGTTTGACAGGACAGCCGAATCCGGCATTCTTTAAGGCCAGCCCAACCGCATAACAGGTCATTTTGGATGCCGCATCAAGCCGACCGAAATTATCAAACTGAGAAGGAAATACATCATTTTTATCCGGCAGACTTGATAAGCCTTTATGAACCCAACCCAAACCGCAAACTACAATCATATCCCACACCCAATTATAACCGTAAGTTACCATAATGGGTCAACTTACTTAAAGAGTAAACCTTGGGGGATAACCCTTCTTGAAAGAAGGGTTATCCCCCAAACCCCCTTCCTAAGAACTTTAATTCAAGGAATTTGGCTGGCGGCACATATTATCTTGCAGCAATATTTATAACTGTCTTATTGTGCCGCCAACCAAATTCCTTTAGATTGAAAGTTTTTGGGAGGAGTTTGAGGAATACTTTTTTCAAAAAGGGTTCCTCAAGGTTTTATTCTTTAAATAAATTGCTCTATTATGGTAATTTACGGTTCAGATAAAATCAGGGCTGCATTTATGCCGCCGAAACCTGAATTTGTTGAAAGCGCCATTTTATTTTTAGGTATAGAGCAGCTAGCAGCAAAAACCCGGCCGCGGGCATCCTCGTCAACCTCTTCTAAATTGACAGTCGGTGGAATAACCCCTTCTTTTAGGGAGCGCAGCGCTATTATGGCTTCAATAAGACCTGCCGTCACCAACGTATGACCGATTGCGCCTTTTATCGAATATACGGGGCATTTGTTATCCCCAAACACCGTACTGAAGGCCTTCATTTCCATAGCGTCATTATATACGGTTCCCGTTCCGTGAGCCGATATTGAGCCGATCTCGTTATAATCAATATCCGCTGTTTGTAAAGCTTTGTTAATAGCCGCCGCCAAGCCGCTGCCGGAGCGTGAGGGCGCAGTCACATGATTGGCGTCATTACTTAATCCCCAACCGGCTATCTTTCCCATGATTTTTCTTTTTTCGCGTTTGGCTCTTGATTCGCTCATTATTAAAGCAAAAGCCGCCGCTTCGCCCAAACTTAACCCGCTCCTCTTGTTGTCAAAGGGTCTGGCATAGGTTTTATCCAGCGCCATTAATGAGGAAAAGCCAGAGAAAACAAATTCAGTAACACTGTCACAGGCAACTACGATTACACAGTCAGAGCGCTTGGCGCGGATGATTGAGGCCGCCTGCGCCAGAGCAGTCGTTGAAGAGGCGCAAGCCGCTGATATAATCATTCCGGTATCTTTAACCATTATAAGAGCGGCTGCTTTTTTTAACAACCGGTCTAGTCGGCATTTGGAAAAATCATCTCTTTTTTCCAGCAATTGCTTTTCCAGCAGATCAATTTCACCCTTGCTGGTTGCCAATATAAGTCTTGCATCTTCAGGAATTTTAGGGGCGGCCTTATAAAAAAGTTTTTTTAACGTCTGCATAACCAAGGATTCAGACCCGTGATATTCCAGATCATTTATGAGCGCCGCATAATCTGATTGAAAGGCTTTTGTACTAAAACGTCTTAGCCGTGAAATAGCCGTTTTTTTTGAAAATATACCATCCCAGCAAGCAGGTATGCCAAAGCCATAAGCGGTTATCATATCAGCGGCCACAATGACCGCCTTTTCCTTATTCAAAAAAATCCCCTCTTTTCCATCTCCGGCGGCAATTCGTAAGTAACGGGGGAGAGACAACGCAAACTCTGCCGTTTATATCAGTTAATAAACGTATGGTATAACCGGCGGCGGCAAGGTTTCCATCACCCTTTATCAGTTGATATTCTGTATTTATCCGCGAGCCGGCATGCCACACTAAAAGCGTTTTAATAGTAAATTCTTCGCCCAAGTGAAGCGATTCATAATAATCAATATGACATTCAGCAATGACCGCCCGCAAATTGGCATTATAAAAGTCCTTATACGACAGATTACAACACCGGCCAAGCTCAGCCGATCCTTCCTCAAAATAAGCCGCATACCTGCCGTACCAGACAATCCCCATAATATCAACTTCGCTGAAATTAACCCGTCTGTTGATAGAGACAACAATTGGATCGGGCGCTCCTTCTTGCCTTTTAAAATAATTTTTTTTCTTTCTAGGCATTATAGTTTTTCTTTAGCGTGAGTTCGATATAAAATTGGTTTAACTTATTTGTAAGGGAGGGGTTTATCCCAATGCTGTTGACTTTAAGGTATTTGTCATTCTGAACGAAGCGGAGCGCAGTGAAGAATCTGTACACGTATGCGAGTGAGATTCTTCGGTCGAAGGCTGAAGAATGACAGCTACCTTAAACCCATCAATATAAAATGGATGTAGCGCTATTGTCATTAACCGCATAAGTTAACTTTTAATTTAAATTCGGCGACTTTCTCTGTTTTGCTGTGAATAGATGTTTTTAGAATAACCGCTTCGCCTTCGTTAATAGTATTTATATTTTTGCATATACAGGTTATTTCCTCTGATGGAGAAATCGGGGATAAAAATTTTGCCTGAACAATCTCCTTTAACAGTACCTTACGTTCTTTCCACTGCTCCAGCATGACCACAATACACTGAATCTGGCAAACGCCCGGCAATATTTTTTTAAGAGGAAAATGTCCTTTAAACCCAATAAAATCATTCGGGAATACAAAATGCGCAACTAAGTCTTCAGATTCAGTTTTTTTTAAATCCAACATATGCTGAATAATTTCCCGCTTAATCTGACTCATCGGATTGAACCTCTTTTAATCTTACAATTAGACGATAGTCATGTTTGAAATTTTTTAAAATAATTCCCATGGGATATAATTTTCCGTTTTTTAACTGATACTCATAATAAGAAACATCCCACACCAATTGATTGTCCTCAAAGTATTTTTTTTCTACCAGATAATAATCTGCCCCTGCAAAAATATATTCCAGCCTGCCGGCGCCGGCAGATTCCTTAAAAATAAGCTCATACTTATTTTTAATGGCTGCTGCATTAGGCGCTGGGATTAAATCAAAATATATGCGCCTGATATCCGCTCCAACCGCTTTAGATATATCGCCCTTTTTGGCCAGCATTTCCATCACAAACCGGCGCTTGGTAGTTTGCCTATCACCGGATAATTCAAACAGCTTTATTCCCATTGGATTAAGGCAAACCACCATAAAGGTTTCTTTTTTGGTATCAGCGGCAATTTGTCCAATACCCAAGAATTCTTGCCAATTATATTCAAAAACTATACTGTTTAGCAAATTTATTTTTACAGGTATTCTTTTTTTGAATTGACTTACAACAAATGCAGGTTCTACCTGCCCCAAAGGTATATCTTCGGTTTTCTTAAAAGGGATATTACTACAGCCTGAAATAATAAAGCATAATATTAATATCCAATATCGGCGCTTCATGACAGTTTTCCGCTTTTTGCCTGACCAAGAAAAACGACGCACAACCTTGGGATTACAAATACTGAAGAAAGATATCCTGTACTTATCCCGATAAACATGGTTATCCCCACAGAAAAAAGCGCCGGATGACTTGCGAATATTAAAGAACCGGAACCGATAATAGTGGTAATCGCCGCCAAAGCTACCGCCATATCGGTACCAACGTCTAGCTCACCTCTAAATTTATAGGTCATAAATATCCCGTAATCCACACAAAGCCCCAATAGTATAACACATGCAATCAAACTAGCCCCGTTTAATTTAAACTCAAACAATGACATTAAACCGAAAACCCACGCTATGCTGGTAACTACCGGAACTAGGGCTATCAAGCTTTCCCTGATATCCCGTAAACACAAATAGGTAAATAAAACCAGTAAAATAACGGCAGCGGGCATTATCAGTTTAATATTCCTGTAAACACCCTCAGATATTCGGTCGGATAGCGCTATACCGGAGACCAAAAATGTTTCGGGATACTGCCGGCAAAGCTTTAATAAGGTATAAACATTAGCTTTATTCTCAGGAAAAAATGACAGTACACGGTAAGAATCCCCTTGTTTTTGTACAAAGCGTTCTTTTAATTTGGTCAGGAATTCACTATCTGTAGGATTATCAGGCATAACGGATTCTTTATATAGATTATTAAAAAATGGAGAAAACGCATCTTGTGAGAATTGATATTTTAGTCCCTCCACTTTAAGCAGGTTTTTCAATTTTTCCGCTCGTCCCATTTGCCAGAATTCTCTCAAATAAGCCGCATTTTCGCGTCTGGTTTTATTTGAAGGCCACAACATTGACAAGCTGGAAAAATTATCCGCCACAATAAGATTTACCGCTTGTTTATAAATTATATCATTTAATATAAGCGCATCTTCGTAACTAGCGCCGGTAGTCACAAATATACCCAGCCGCTTTTGTCCCCATATTTTGTGGAATTGCTCTTCCTCCTGTAAAATTTTAGCCTCAGTACCGTCCATTTCCTTAATATCGCTATCTAATTTAATCCCAAAAGAAAGAATTATAAAGACTACCGTTAAGCATGCCCAGACAATGACACTGATATTATTGGACAGTTTAGCCCCATTAATTATACCAAACTTAAAACCCGTGTTAACCGGTAAAAAATGCGGCAGCACAAACAAAGAATAAAAAAGCGCCAATATAATAGCTAAAATCGAAAAAGAAGCCAGTTGATGATATCCCTTAATCCCAGAAAAGAAAAAAGCGCCAAATAGCGCAATGGTGGTTACCGCTCAGGCAAATACAGGCAGGCGTACCTGCTTAACCGAAGCAAGGTCATTTGTCCCCAGTTTTACGGCCATATATACGTGAATTGCATAATCCACTGATATACCGGCAAGCACGGCGCCTAAACCTACCACAGAATAAGAAAGCTTTCCCAAAAACAAATAGTACAGATTAATTGATAAAATAACAGAAGACAGAGGGATAAGAAATATCAAGATTGACCGGAAATCTTTTAGGATAACCAAAAATAACGTTAAAAAAGCAATGGATGTAATAATACTGGTCAGCAGGATATCGCCGCTCATAATTTTTTTATTGCTTAATGTATGCGAGTGAGCGCTTATTACACTGGCGGATATATAGTTTGGCAATTTCTCAAATTGTTTATTTAGGGCGCTAAATAGTTTTTCACCGCCTAAAATATCCGTAACCTGCACCGGAGTTTTGGCGATTATCATGGCATGCCGACCGTCTTTACTTATAAAATGTCTATCCTCCACATTAATATTATATCCCATGCAGGCGGATAAGGCTTTTAGTTTATCAAGCGCCAATAGCTTTAAACCAAGGGGATCGCTGCGCGCCATTTTATTTACGAAAATACCGCCCGGTTTTAATATCTGGCGATAAAGATTACCCAGTCTTTTGGAAATACTTTGGGAATTGATTTGAGTGTCTATGTAAGACAAATCGCTTGCAGTTAATATTTGCGGGGTGTGCTCTAAAAAGAAATCCATATTTTTTGCCATTTCAGGCTCAGACATACCCGTCACAATCTCAGTAAACAAAGAAGAGTCCAGATTAGAGGCCAGTTGATCAACGGCTGCTATTAAGTCTTTTTTGTCTTTGTCTGCAGAACTCAGCGATAAAGAAATTACTATCTTATTAGAAAGATTAGAATCCCTTAAAAAATTAATACTGCGCGATATATCTTTATCCTCAGGAAGCATTAACTCAACATTATCGTCAAAACCAACCCCAAAAAGCCCGCCTATGGCAATTATATTTAATATAATTATAATGCAAACAATCAGCCGGCGGTTATTTTTTATAAAATTATAAATAAGCTCAAAATATTTATCTAACACCTATTAACACCTAAACATAAGAATTATTCTGATCTGCGGCATTCCCATATAGCGCTATTGATAGGTGCATTAAACACAGTGTTTTCCATGAAAATGGTTGTTGTATCAGCGCTTACATCCTGAATTTTTATCCATTTCAAATAGCTCCCGTCTTCTTTAAAACAAATTGTAATGCTTTGTACAAACCTTTTAGTCATTGATTCCGCTTTAGGTGTAAATAAAAGCATAGCCGGATTTTGCTTTAAAATTTGCACATCATAGTCTTTCAGAAAAGAAGAATAATCTCCCTTAAACCATCCGTTTAAGTAACTGAACATCGTTTTTAGGACCGGCTTTTGGGTAAATGATATAACTTGCAGGCGATCAGTATCCTTCTCCCATTGTTTCATAGCCTTAGCTGTAATAATCACGGAGTATTTAACCGGCTCATCAACATGCCAGGCAATCTTAGCAGGCTTTAGCAGATAAACCCTGCCTTTAATTATCAACTTGTTTTTAAAGGCCGACAATTCCTTTTCTTGAATAAAATCCGCCTGTAAGCTATTAAAATCGGAAGTCTTTTTTTCCAATTGTTTTAGGAAATCAACCACTTTTTGGTTTTGATCGTTTTTTTTGTTTTCCACTCCCGATACCGATGTATGGTAAAACAACAGGCCGCATATTACAAAAATCAATAAACAAAACAACCATTTTGCGTTTTTCATGTTAGTTGTACGTCACCTTTGTTCCAAACGGTTATCTCGCCTTCGGCCAGCATTTCTTCGCCCTTGTAAACCTCTCCCTTTATAACCCCCAGCTCGCCATAATCGCATATTTTATAAAGTGATGTAAGCAGCGTATCACCCGCTCTTGCCCTACCATAAATCTTAATTTTTTTTGCTCCCAGCAGGGAACCTTCCAAGGGGCGTCCGTCTTTTAAATTTTTAAAACCCTTTAGCGCAGCCATTGACTGAGCAATAATTTCAAGGTAAGCCACCTCGTCAAGTCTGCTGTCGTCCCCCACAAATACTGCATCCTTTGAAATAGTTATCTCTGTTACAGCAGTCTTTTCCTTGACCGCCGCTAATTTATCCACTATGCGCATCGGCGGCTTATGGGGTACAAGCCCGTCGGCATTACAGGGCAGTTGGATAATATCGTCAAGTTTATCGGCATTCTTCCAGCATGACGGGTCTGAAGCCAGATAATCCCCGGTCATTTGATAGGCTATTCCGCGGCAGCCGTAGCACCCTTCTAATTTCTTACATTCACGGCAGGGACCCTTTAAATGTTCTTTGTAATGCCTGAGTTCCTGAATAATCTCGCTATCCTGAATAATCTCGCTTAGTCTCGTCTCTCTAACATTACCTACCGGTATAGTAACACCGACACACGGCTGGACCTCCCCGTAGGAATTTACTATACATGAATAGAACTGTCTAAGGCATTTCCTGCCTACCAGCGGGGGTTGAACCTTCCAGTCATGCCCGTATTTGCGGCGGTCAATCTCCAATATCTGATAGAATAATTCCCGAATCCGCTGCGCATCAACCGCTGATAAATGATTATCTTTAGCCTTTCCCTGAGGAGTCATGATTTCAAAATAGGGGATAATACCTTGATCCCTGATCCACTGCCACATATCAATAAGCTCATTGAAATTTTGCTCGCAGATAATCGTACTAATTCCCATAAGCTGTTTTTCACCAGGATAACCGGCATCTTTTAAACTTTTAAAGGCCGCCTGTATCTGTTGATAAGCCCCGTTTGTACCGGAAAGCATATCTTGTAATTTTGCGTCAAAGGTATTCATTTTCAGTACCACGCAAACTTCATAATCTAACAGCCTTTGCGCCATAGGAACGCCTATATTGACGCCATTAGTAAAAAGCCTTACATTTAAGTCCTGTTTTCTCATAAAGCGGATCATATCCATAATATGTGGATATAACATAGGCTCTCCGCCAAGAATGATAATCGTCTTGGCTCCCAAATCCTTGGCTTCAAGGATTACCCTGCGAAATTCCGCCTGACTAAGCTCATCGGCATAATGATTATTGTCATCCAAATAGCAGTAGGTACAGTTGAAATTGCACCGGCGGCTAAACTCTATTTCCATAGTTAGCAGCCTATTTTTGCTGACGGCGGCTTCAATTTCCCGCGATGAAGGCTCTCGCAGGCTAATGTTCAGATTACACCTTGCTATGACATTGTCTCCTATCTATAAAACGGATTGCTTTTCTTTGGTTATCCGCATAAATTTGTTTTTTTATCTCTTTATCAGGAAGAATTACAACCTCAGGTCTTACTCTTAAATGCGATTGCAATTTGTCCATTACCGTATCGACCTGACACGAATTGTCGTTTAGTGAAATATAAACCTTCAACTCATCACAAAGATCAAAATTATTGGATACAAACAGGTAATACTCGCTAATTTGGGGGATGTTATCCAGCACATTGTATACTGCCTGAGGGTATAGAGTCGTTACATGATATTTTATCATCTGCTTTTTTCTACCCAGAATAGGTCCCAAGCGCAAAGAAAACCTGCCGCAGGCACAAGCATTATCCAGCAAAAAACTTATATCCCCGGTCCTAAAGCGCAAAAGCGGCATCCCCTCTACAGACAGGGGCGTTACCACTACCTCGCCCGCCTCACCGTAAGGCAATATCTCTCCCTGCTCATTAACAATCTCCACCACCGCCAGCGCAGGGTGAAAATGTCCCCCCTGCTGCTTAGAACACTCACAAAAAGTAGTAACCATTTCAGTGGAAGCATAGGTGGAAAAGACTTTAGTCCCCCATATATTTTCCAAATCGTGCCCCAGCTTTAATAACGAAAGCCCCCTGTCCCTTAATGGCTCGCCTATGCAAACCATTTTGCAGGGGGACAAGTTAGCGGGATTAATACCCTCGGATTGTATAAACAAGCCTAGTTTCCGCAAAAATGACGGAACCCCGACTATAACAGTAGGCTGCAAGCGCCGGATTATTTCTAAATGGCTGGCAAAACTACTAACGCCGTTTCTAACCGCCGCTGCGCCAATATTTCTTATACCTAGAAAATAGGCCAGCCCGGCCACAAAACATCTATCCATAGTACAAGCTAACAAAACCACATCTTCTGCGGTTATTCCGCAGCGTCTAAAAGAGATCTCTTCATTATAAGCTAAGCGAACCAAATCATGCTCAGTATACATAACCTTTGTCGGCTTACCGGTAGTGCCTGATGATAAAACTATATCCCTGATTTTTGACATCGGCACAGCCAGAAATTCATTATTATGCTTTTCAAAATCGGATTTATCGGTAAACGGCAAGTCGGCTAAATTTTCAAGACCTACTTTATCAATATTTACCCCCAATATCCTTTTATAATAAGGGGAATTTTGGGCTAGATAACGAACATGCCGTTTAAATAATTTTTGTTTAAAGCTGTTAACCTCTTTTGGCTTAAGAAATTCAGCGTCCTTATATTGCGAAAAATCCATTACTTTCCTTAGCTTGTTTGCTCCATAACGGCAAGTTCATTATCAATAATTCTGCGAACCATATTTTTAAATGAATAGGCGCTTAAGTCCTTAACCTCCCGCCATTTGATAGCCGATAATATTTTCATCCTGATTTTCCCCGGGCTAAGTATAAGCGAGCCTTTGGGTAGGACCTGCTGGGTTCCTGAAAGACATATAGGGATAATGGGGACTTTAGACTGTAGTGAAAGACGGAAAGCCATGCTGTGAAAATTTACAGTCTTTTTGCTGACAGAGCGCGTTCCTTCAGGAAAGAAAACAATTGAAGTACCCTCGTTAAGCCGCCCAAGAGATTCTTTAAGGAATTTTTCGCAAGACATAGCCTTGATATTCAAATATCCAGACAACATTGCATAACTGCCCAGTACGGGCATATGAAAAGACCAAAATTTTACCACCTGCACAAGCTCAAATGGAAGATACGAAATTAAAAAAGCATCAACTGCCGAGCGATGATTACAAACAAAAATCAACGGTCCGGGACCCTTAATTTTATTACCGGTATTATAATAGACTTTTATAAATGGATAAGGCAGCCAAGTTCCAATTCGGCCATAAAAATTTATACACCGGCGGGATAGCCGCATTACCCTGCGCCGGGAAATAAATATAGACGAAAATGCTACCAACAG
>JAJRXT010000112.1 GCA_024276125.1 bacterium | reverse complement strand
TAGTTGGTGTTTTGTATAGATTTGATTGACGTAAAATTTTTGTAGAAGAGTGACATATCCCCTCTTGCTGTAGGGGCGGGTTTGAAACCCGCCCCTACAAGATAACAAAATCAAGAACTTTTATGTCGAACTCACGTTATATTTATGTTTCGGGGCGTCCCACCCCGAAACATGTGTTCACCACAGGTGTTTCGGGATGAAATATCCCGAAACATACCGTCTAATCATTTAAAAATACGTTCCTTTGCATATAGATCAGCAACCTTAATATTTTCTTCTCGTCTTATGTTTACGATTATTCCTTTTTCAAAGCTTACGACCAACTTGCCGTAAAAGCTTGTTTCAGTTAGTTTAAGCACGAATTCAAAAAATTTTTTTAAATTTTCTTTGACGCTCATAGTATTTTATACCTCAAAATCTATCAATTACATATCCTAATTGGCAGAATTAAAGGGGGGTAGCGACCAACGGGAGCGTAGGGGCAAAGCCCCTGAAATGGCCGGGGCGCCTCGCCCCCTATTCCTCAAAATCTATCAATTGTATATCCTGGTTGGCGGAATTAAACCGCAAATGCGTGCCGTCGGTTAGGAATATATCAAACAACTCTATTATATCAGTAGCTTGCGCCTTCATTTGTTTTTCGTATTCCGGCGTTAAGTCTTCCATGTCATCTCTCGTCTTTTATGAAACATAGCAATTATCCGCATAATATGTCTCTAATTTCAAGAAGGGAACCATTGCGTCAGATTAACTCCCGAATTATTCGGGTTATTCCCCTATTAGCTCTATTAAGTTAAGGCCGGTTGATTCTAATAAATAGGCAAACAGGGTGCGCGACATTGTTTTATCAGCAAACCTCGCCAGATATTGCGTATTATCCTTGGGAGAGGTAAATAAAAACGGGTATAGCGGGCCGTGCCGTGAAATATAAAAATCCCATAATTCTTCTACCTTATCGCTTGATAATATTGGGAAATTTAATTTAAAGCGTCTGCCGACATTTGATATCCCGCCAATACGCTGTTCCTGCCCATTGGGATATACGGTGATAGTTACATCATCAAAGCTTATGCTTTCCTCAAAATCATATGAGATAATTACATCAGCAAAGCCAACCGCTGTAATATATCCGCGGGCGCTATGGCATATGGCTGTATTCTCTATACCCCTTAGACAAAATGTTTTATTGGCATCAGGTACAATAATACCCTTGGTAGCTAAAGCCGTACTCATGATTTTACCACCTGATAAGTAGATAGATCATTTCCCGAATAAGTTGCCGTTATATTATAAGTAGCCACTACGCCGTTGGCAGTGCCGACATTGGCGGCGGAATCGTAAATGCGGATACGTCCGGTGGATAGCTTACCGTTTGAATATGACAGATTATCCAAATAATGATTCTCCATAGACAGCCCCAACACACGTTTTATTAAAGAATCCATATCCTCTAGCGTATCAGTTAAGACTTCCACAGTATCAGTAAAATTGCGGCAGCCGGCAGCGATTATGTTTACCGCCAGCGCCCCTAATGTATCTGTATCAACAGCATTTAAGGCCAGCTTATACCAGCCGTTGCTAAGCTCCGTCCAAGCGCCGTCAGACGGCGCTGCGAATGCTCCGCCGGCTTTACTTATGGTAATCGCAGGCGAGGCAATTCCGGTTTCAGGCGTGTAACCGTCGGCGGCGTCTACTAGGTACGCATATAAAAAAGAACCGGTAGATTGTTTTAGCTGAGTAATGTTTTTCATGGGTTACTCCACATATTTAATGCAAATTTAAGCCTGTCATATATTTCGGGGCGTCTCACCCCGAAACATAGACTTAAGGCAGCCGTCATTCTGAATGAAGCGAAGCGGAATGAAGAATCTACTTGCATATGCGGGCAGATTCTTCGGCTTTTAAGCCTCAGAATGACAGCTACCTTAAGTCAACCTGTAGAGGCGGGTTTTAAACCCGCCTCTACAGTTAGCGTATGCTTCTTATTACTTGATAGGTTGAGCCTTGCGAATACAAATCTTGCTGCACCATATTTAATACCAATTCCGCATTTTGACTAAGCGCCTTGGTCACTTGTTGATTTATAAAATCTTCAGAAAAGGCATTTACAATATAGGTCGCTCCGGCGCTTTGTTTTTTATTATCTTCAAATCTAACCGGTATACCTCCGCCTTTTAAGGGTACTACCGCCTCCGGTGTACCGGCTTCAGCCACTAGCCCCAGAGTAGGTCTGTTATATAGCCCGCCGTTAGCCATTGGAGTAATAGGCGTAAATTGCCCGGGCAGTACCCCGCCTGCTGCTGCCGGTATAAGGTTAAACAATCCCTCAACTGCCGCCCAGGCCGCTTTTTTTGCCAATATGCGCGACATATCCTGCATAATACCTTGGGCAAAATCCGAAAAGGCTGCCTTGGCTGATTTTGACTTTACGGTAATATCTTCTAATACGCTTGCCAAGTTGTTTTTTAATACGGTCTTTGCCTGTCCGGTTTTAATGGGAAACAGGTCATTGACCTGTTTTTTGGCGGCGCTTATTCTTTGAGCATTATAGTTATTTTCCAATTCTTTTATTTTCTTTAATTGTTTTTGTTTGGCTTTGTATTCCAGGGCTAATATTTTATAGTAGGCTGTTGCCGATTTGGAATACATATTTTGATTTATATCACTTTGCTGCGGCATTTTTATATCCTGATTAAGCTTTAATGGATTATTTTCTATGTGAGTAATTATTACATGAAGTGACTCTTTTGTCAAGTCTAGTCACGTCTCGTAACCAGCGATGTAGGCGGATGTGGCGTGAATATGTTACGTTAAGTAACATGTATTTACTTGTTTGTTATTTTACTGCTTTTTTTGGGGGGAGTTATATAATAGTGTGTAACTATTTTGTATAATATTAATTAGCGTAAGTTTAGTATAATTAACGTGAGTTCGACATAAAAGTTCTTGATTTTGTTATCTTGTAGGGGCGGGTTTCAAACCTGCCCCTACAGCAAGAGGGGATATGTCACTCTTCTACAAAAATTTTACGTCAATCAAATCTATACAAAACACCAACTAGCTGATATATAAAAACATTTTAATTTTTCTTATGTCGAACTCACGTTATAATTAATTAACTTATTTGTAAAGATAAAATCTTGGGGGATAACCCTTCTTGAAAAAAGGGTTCCTCAAGGTTTTGACTTTTACAAATAAATTAAACTAATTTTATGCCGAATTCACGTTAATTAGGGATTATTGTGATTCTCCGGCTAATATGGCCGCGCCTAGGGCGCCAATTAATTGAGGGTTGTATTTTAATTTGCAGAATTCGGTATGCAGTTCGTCTTGCAGCGCTCTTACCAGACCTTCATTATTGGCTACTCCTCCGGTAAAGGCTGTTTTTTCCTCCACTCCCAAGCGCAGCGCCATATTGGCAATGCGTTTGGCTGCCGCCAGATGCAGACCGGCGACTATGTCTTCTTGAGAGCGTCCTTCGGCTAGTAATGATATAACTTCGCTTTCGGCAAATACAGTACAAACACTGCTGATGCTGCATGGAGTGTAAGATTTTGCATATAGCTTAGCAAAATCTGTCAGATTTATTTTCATAGCGCGGCAGGTAATTTCCAAGAATTTTCCGGTACCGGCGGCGCAGCGATCGTTCATATAAAAATCTATTACTCTACCTGCTTTATTTACCTTGATTACCTTACTGTCCTGTCCGCCGATATCAACAATTGTTCTTATTTCATTATTAATAAAATGCGCTCCTTTAGCGTGACAACTTATTTCGGTAATGGTTTTATCTGCAAAATCAGCTTGCACGCGGCCGTATCCGGTGGCTATGATACCGCTTAGTTGGGAAAGCTCCAGCTTAGCTGTACTTAGCGCTTCTTTTAGAGCATTTTTCCCGCTTTTTTTGTGGATAAGCCCAGTATCTAAAACAGCAGAGCCTATAATTTTATTTTGTTGGTTTACAATAACCGCTTTTGAAGTGCGGGAACCTATATCTACGCCGGCAGTATACATAAATTTGGTTACTTAATTAGTCCGAATAATTAGGGTTAAGTTGATTTTTTAAATTATATAATAAAATACTGGGTACTTACAACAAAATTCAGATCATACCCTATATAGTTGGTTATCTGGTTGATTTTAGAAGTAATCTAATTCCCCCGATATAATACTGGTACAGCGTTTTGTAAATAAGCAGGATTATAATTTGCTGTCACCCTTAAGTGAAAAAGAATAAGCCGCACTGCTGCCTTGAGTCACAATTGTACGCTGACTTGAACCCCTATGTCTAATAGATTGCTTGATACGGTAGCGATAAAAAACACATTCCTGCATGCTAAAGGTACTGTATATCTTGTAAATGGCTACGGTCAGGATAGTTTTCCGCTACAGCAAACAAATGTCCCAAGGCATTAGAAAGCATATTATTAGCCTGAGCTTTTTCACCTATACTTTTTGCACTACAAAACATTGTTCTGGCCTGAATAATTTGCGTTAGAGTAGTTTTTTCATATTGCATATGACCTTAGCAAACCTTCACTAGTTCAGGAATTTCATCATGGCGCTGTTTGAGAAGAACATCTACATTAGCCCATGATTTGTTAATGTTGTTTTTAAGGCGCACCAATCCATTATAAATGGTTACCACGTAGCTGATGGTTCCAATTACAAAAAGAATAACCGCCAATAAAACTATTGTATAAACCATAACAATAACGCTCCTAGCCATCTTTTAGGCTAAAAGTCAAACTGCGTTGAGGTAAACAGAGGGCGGCAAATACTTTTGCCGCATAAATTAGTCGAACATGCCAGTGTCCTTATCTCTTGTTGAGTAAAAGGTGCAAATTCAGTTCCATTTTAATATGAATTTCAGGTTCATCCGTTTTTTGCTGTGCAACTGTCATTCCCGTGGAGACTGGAATCCATAAATTGCTGAAAATCATGGATTCCTACCGCTGCATGAATGACATTAAACATTTTCTTAACCTTAGCCCGAATAATTTGGGAGTTAATCTGAGGCAATGTGTACTATCTTGAAATTATAGACGTTTTACGTTTCCAATCAAAAAGATTAAAAGTACAAGCTGTATATTCTTAGACGTTGTGCTATTGTCTTGTTTTATAAGCTGTTTCCGCAGAGATTTGCTATGTCTTATGAAATATGCGGGTTAAGTCATAAGCATTGGGGGATTTGTCCCCTCCCAAATCACGGCAATGGCTGTTAACTTAAGGATTTTAGGTTAGGTAAAAAAATACAACGCTACTGTAGGGTGAATTAAGGGGTTTTATATGTCTTATCCCGAAACCAATGCTCACCGCTAGGTGTTTCGGGATGAGACGCCCCGAAACATACTGGTGTAGCTATAGCCTGTCTGTGCAGACTTTTCGCCATCTCCCCGTTTGAAACTTAGGATTAAATGGAGTCTATTCGGTAGATAATAAGATATTTATTATAATCGCGGATAATCTCTGTAGCTGTGCCGTTTTCAAGCTGAACCAATATCTCGCCTAATGGATTATTTAATTCCTCAGGCAGCACAAAGACTATTTTGGCCTCGGTAGGATATCGTCTGGTTAAATGTTCTAATTCATTATCAGAAAGAGAACCCTTAATTAGTTTTGAAATTTCCCTTATTTTAGTATAATCGCTGGTATTAATCATTAGTGTTTGTATTTTACCAGCTAATAAATTTTTAACTTGCGCTAAATTTTTGCCGGCTCCGATATTTTTAGGATTGTATTTTACCGCCTTGGCAAGAAAATCCGCCGCATTATTAAGGTATTCTTTTTGCTTATCTTTATGCCACTGATGAAGGTAAATTTGACCTATCCTGTAATTTATGCTAGCCGGTTTTTTAGATATAATCTGTTTATACTGTTTTATAGCCTCCTGCCATTTTCCCTGAGTCTGTAGCGCCTCTGCCAGGCTATGATGTGCGTCTGTAAAATCCGGCTGTTTCTCAATTAATTTTTTCAGAGTTTTAGCCGCCTCAGACAAGCGGTTATCGCTCTTATAGGCCAGCGCCAAATTATAAAGCCCCTCGGCAAAATCCGGCTGTAATTCCACCGCTTTTTCATAGGCGGATATAGCTTCTTTTATTTGACCGCCAGCCATACAAGCTATACCCAAATTATAGAAATTATCCATATTTTCAGAGTCCAGTTTGGCAGCAATTCTATAAAAAATCAACCTGTCACTATACATTGAAGTTGCTGATTTACTTTTAGGCTCATGCTGTCTGCTTAATTTTACAGCTAAATTAAATTCTTTATCCGCTTGACTGGTTAGCCCCCGTAACTTATAAGAGCTTCCCAATATATAGTGAGCCTGAGCATAAGCCGGACGTAATTTCACCGCTTTTTTTAAATTATAAATAGCTTTATCCAATTTACCAGATTTTCTATAAGATTTACCCAACCCAAAATAGGCCTTTGCATAATCGCTTTTTATATCAATAACTTTATTATAAAATTTGATTGCCTTAGGTAATTTATTCTGCTTATAATAAACCTCCGCTAATTGATAATAAGCCTCATAATAATCTTTACGTAATTTTACGGCAGTGATAAGCATTTTATTGGCGTCAGATAGCTGCATGTTTTCCAAAAAGATAATACCCAACTCGTAATGCGCCGGCGCAAAATTTTTATCCGCCCGTACTGCTTGCGAATAGGCGGTAATCGCCCGGTCCATAAACCCCTCTTTTTTTAATATATTGGCCAGCTCATAATAGCTCCGGGGATTTTGCGATCTGGCTTCCACGGCTTTACTAAACATCTGTTTAGCCTTATCGGCTTCAGAATAATTTTTATATATCATTCCAAGTTCATAATAAGCCTCAGGATGCTGCGCTTTTGCAACAGATTGCATAAACATATGTTTGGCTTTCTTAATATCTGTTTTTTTATAAATCAATCCCAATTCATAATAAACCGCTGAATAATCTGTAGCGCTTGCGTCAATTGCCCGTTTAAACATGGCTTTGGCAGCATCTAATTTACCATCCAATTTATTAAGCAAACCCAATTGGTAATAGGCCGGTCCATAATCAGCATCCAATTTAAGAGCGGTTTTGTATACCTTGGCGGCTAATGTATAATTTTTCTTAAGCTGATAAAGATTGCCCAAGCCCAAATACGACGGAGCAAAATCAGGCGCCAAACTAATGGACTTTTTAAACATAGCCTGCGCTTCGTCAAGCCACTCTTTGGCTAAATACGCCTGTCCCAATTCAAAATAAACCGGCGGAAAATCATTTTTTATCGCTGCCGCTTTTTTAAAGTAGATAATAGCATTGGTAATCTCGCCTCTTTTTTTATACGTCCAGCCCAGCTCATAATTCCGCTTAAATTCTTCGGGTATCTGAGACTTATTATTATCGGACAAATATGGAATATTATCCGGTATAACTACATCCGGCAAGACGGCATTTTTCTTATTATTATGAGATAAGCCTGGTCCTTGCGCCGCTGGACTATTAAAAGCAATGCGAGGTTTTTCTTCCATTATATCCGGTCTAATTTCCTCTTGCACTTCAGCCGGTCTGGGGATAACTACAACTTTACGCATATCCGCACCTGCCGGTCTGTCTGTTACAACCGTCTTTTTTATCTGTCGGTCTACATAACCGGTTAGATTAAACATCGCCCCTCGATAATCCTTGAAATATTGACTGCGCTCGCGTTGTGATTTATTTAAATAAGGGTCTTGCTTTTTCATAATTTTAAAATCCTTACGAATTTTAAAATTACTGGCCAGCTCCAAGGCCTTTACCCCTTTTCCGATATGACAATGCAAGCAAAATTGGCTGACGTCCTCCTGGGTCTCTACCGGCCAGCGCAGGTATTTATAACTGGTATTTGTAGGATGCCACTCATGGCAGCTCATGCAAGTCAAGCGGC
>JAJRXT010000111.1 GCA_024276125.1 bacterium | reverse complement strand
GGCTGGATTCCCTTTTTAATACCATCGTAAAAGAAATCCTCAAGCCCTTTATGTCGGAAAGTTTTTATCATCTTCCATGAGTGTAACTCGAAAGGTTACGGGGGTCAAGTCTTTTTATATAAATTATTCATTGCAGGCGTTGTTCTATTTCCGCTTCAATTATCTGCATAGCTTGCAGGTATTTATATGGTTGTTTTGACAGACCGCCGCCATATAACAAAAACCCCCTTTTATAGTGGCGGTATAATTGGATATAGCTCCATGTTGTTTGGTTTACCAGCCTTACGGGGCATCTTAAAAGCGGTTTACCCTCAAATTCAAACCGCGCCTGCGGTATATTATAACATCCTCTAAAATTTTTCATAACTTTGGTGCATACGCTGCAATCAAATTTCTCGCAGTGCAGACTTATGTATACACCTAAGGCAAGTTTTTTTCCTCATCCTCCGATAAGCGGGACGCACAGCGGAAGGCTGTCGCAAGCTCCGTTCTCCAAGTTGGAAGCAAAACAGCCAGACATTCATCTTGAGCCTTTGTATCAGCAGGCCAGCCAACTGTTTTTCCCTCATCATTTTTTAAATTCTCTATCCTAACCAAACACGCCCTGATAGTTTCCGCCTCGTTTTTTTATTTGGACGATAAATGGTGCGCAGTTCATTTTCGTTTTCAGGGTCTGCTTCAAACTCAATCTCGTCGGCCAGGGCGTATTGTGTTTCTAAATCGGCAATCTTATACCACCAGATGGTTTGCCGGTTTTTGGGGATATTGTATTCCTCTTTTAATATATATGGATATTCTTTGTTTCTTATAGGTACTGTCGCCATAATATGTCATCCAAACTAGTTATAATTGTTCAATAAATTAGCGCGTCTTCTGCATTGACTCGTGGTGTCAGACTTTCAAATCTGACACTGTTTAGGCTGCCGGATTTGAGAATCCGGCAACACACCTTATTGTGCGGACTATACCCCGTAGTCGCCAACCTTTAGGTCGGCTGGGAGGGCGGGTTTAAAAACCTGCGGCTACAAAGTAAAAAAATGAATTTTCTACACCTGTAAGTTGCTTATTGTAACATGTTGTGCTTGAAATGTCAAGAAATAAAAACCAAGTAAATAATGCCTTAGTCAAGCTGATTTCAGTAGTGTCCGGTTAGGCTTTTGCATAAAGCGCAAAACGCTTTTTTTGTCCTCTCTCCCCTTTGGGGAGAGAGTTAGAGTGAGGGGAGAAACCAGTTAAAACTGCCCCCTCACCTTGATCCTCTCCCCGGGGGGAGAGGGAGAATAAGGAATATCCTATTTGATAACTTAACAGAATTATTGATTTTTCCGGTATGCAAAAACCTAACCGGACACTACTGAGCTGATTTAGGATACTGGAATAAAATTGTCTACAGATCGCATTAATTAAGCTGGTAAAAATACTATAAGTAATGGTATACTTAGAAAAAGATGTATCTTTCCCGATTTATTTACACAATAAATTATACCTATTTATGCTTCTATAATATTATAACCCTCTGTGGTTACTTAGGATTTTTTTGATTTGTTATAAAGACCTGCATATGACCGATCTGGATATACAAAGTAAAATAGAAAAATTGCGGGAGGAAATCCGTAATCATAATTTTTTGTATTATACTAAAAGTAATCCTATAATTTCAGATGAAAAATACGACGGATTATTAAGAGAATTAAAGGAATTAGAAAGCCGGTATCCGCTACTTATGAGTGCAGATTCACCGACTCAAAAAGTAGGCGCCGCTCCGGTTAAGGGATTTATTACAGTAGAGCATGCCGCCGCTATGCTTAGTTTGGACTCTGCTTTAGCCGAGGTAGAGATAAGGGAATTTGATAAAAGGGTAAAACGCCTGCTTGGCGATGGTGATATAGAGTATGTGGCGGAACCCAAATTAGACGGTTTATCTGTAGAAATAGTTTATGAAAACGGGCGTTTTGTAAGGGGTTCCACCCGCGGCGACGGCTATAGGGGCGAGGATGTAACACAAAATCTAAAGACAATAAAATCCCTGCCGCTGCTCTTACAAAAAATTGACGGTATACCACAGTTCTTAGCCGTACGCGGAGAGGTTATGATGAGTATAACCGGATTTGACAGGCTAAACAAAAACTTAGCTCAAAATGGGCAGGCTATGTTTGCCAATCCGCGCAATGCGGCGTCAGGTTCCATAAGACAGCTTGATTCCAAAATCACCGCATCCCGCCCGCTTGATATATTTTTTTATGATATTTTATTTCAACAAGGCGGAAGGCAATTCAGCGGGCATTGGGAGATTTTAAAGACTCTACCGCAATGGGGATTAAAGGTAAATCCAAATATAAAAAAATGCGATCATATAGAAGATGCTATAGATTTTCATAAAAACATGGCTGATGAGCGCGACAGGCTTGATTATGAAATAGACGGCGTGGTAATAAAATTAAACGATCTAGTTGCCCGCAGGCAGTTGGGAACTAAAAGCCGCAGCCCCAGATGGGCGATAGCCTATAAATTTGAACCCCGCAGGGAAAAAACCAAGTTAGAGGATATTGTAATTCAGGTGGGGCGTACGGGCGCGTTAACGCCGGTGGCGTTATTAAGACCGGTGGATGTCGGCGGAGTAACCATAAGCCGGGCTAGTTTGCATAATATGGATTATATCTGTAAACTAGGGGTTAAAATCGGCGACAAGGTAAGGGTGGAGCGCGCAGGCGATGTAATACCAGCGGTGACCCGGGTGTACAAAAAAGAGCGTACCGGTGATGAGAAGGATTTTAGTCTGCCGGATAAATGTCCGGTATGTAATTCGGTTGTTATAAAAACAGGAGCGTATCATTTGTGCAGCGGCGGGATATCTTGTCCCGCTCAATTAAAAGAATCCATAAAGCATTATGCCTCAAAAAACGCTATGGATATAGACGGTTTGGGAACTAAGCTGGTTGACAGGCTGGTGGATGAGGGACTTATTGGCAGCGTAGTTGATTTATATAAGTTAAAACCTGAGCAACTTAAGTCTTTGGAGGGTTTTGCGGAAAAATCTTCACAAAAGTTGGTTTCTGCTATTGAAAAGAGCAAAAATCGTCCGTTTAACCGTTTTATTTACGCTTTGGGAATAAAAAATGTTGGGCGTCATCTGGCTGAGGTACTGGCCGCTAATTTTAGCTCTATAGATGCTTTGCTTAAAGAAACAAGCAAAGATAAATTAATGCAGATTAATGAAGTCGGCCCGGAAGTTGCGCAATGTATTCTGGATTTTTTTGCAAATGATCGTAATTTAGAATTAATCAATAAGCTTATAGCGCAAGGTGTTGTGCCGGAAAAAGAAGATGTTGCCATAGAAAATATCTTAGCGGGAAAACGCTTTGTTTTTACCGGTACACTAACCAAACTTACCCGCATGCAGGCTCAGGATGCGGTAAAAAAACTGGGGGGCAGGGTTGCATCTGCTGTAAGCGCTGCTACTGACTATGTGGTATTCGGCGATAATCCGGGCTCTAAACTGGCTAAAGCCGGCAAATTGGGAGTATCTACCATAAGCGAGGATGAGTTCCTGAATTTAATTAGGTGGATTAAGGGGTCTGATATAACAGATATTCGTTATACATTAAAGACAATAATTTATTAAAAGATTACCCCGAATCCACCACACCTAGCAGCGAGCAATCTTTGTGGCTGCCGAATTCTCAAATCTGGCAGCTAACGAG
>JAJRXT010000110.1 GCA_024276125.1 bacterium | reverse complement strand
GGTAAGAATGTAATTTGTTTTCGCATACCGTCTCGATAAGCCATAATATCACTCCTTTCCATTGGAGAATATTATATCACATTGTTAATGTAAAGTAAACATATAAATACAATCTATTGGTGGGTTGTGACACAGCCTCTTTGTTCAGAATGACAATGTATGTTTGGTATGTCTCATGCCGAAACATAGACAGATATAACAGGTTTAAATGATCAACTTTCAGGTATTTTATTTATGGGACTAACATCGGCGTCCGGCGGTTTTATCCTTAAGACCTTGGTTATAAAGACTTTTGCCGCTTTATAAGGCCAGCTGGAAGAAAAACCATGACGCATTTCCCATATCTTCAGTGTATATAATAGCAGCCATTTGTGAACCGGGTCCTTTTTGGTGAGCAGATAACGGATTACCCCTTCCGGCCAGTAGGGTAGTATGGAAATAATGAGATTATAGTAATTATGCACATTATAGGCTTCATAACTTTTTTGAAAAACCTGACTGTGCATATCCTTCAGCCTGCCGTCTTTTTTGGCGCGTTAATAAAGCTGACTGCCCGGAAAAAGCACCAGAGAAAACAATTGTAATCTAAAAGGCTTGGGCAGGCGCAATAAGAAATTTATAGTATTAATCAAATCATCATCTGTTTCATAAGGATTATCCAGAATAATATCGAAACAGGGAATAATCTTATCCTGAAATTTATTTAAAATATGCGCTTTTTCCACCAATAAATCAAGATTCATCCGCCGGTGATATACCTCGCGCAAAGTACGCTGCGAACCGGACTGAATACCCATCTGTACAAAAAAACATCCCGCATCGGTTAGCTTGGTAAGCGCTTCATCGCAGATATTCTCAGGCCGCAGACAGCAAAAAAACGGTAAACCGATTCTTTCCTTATATTGAGTACAAAAGTCATCAATCCACTGCAAATCCCCGCCCAGCAAAAAAGTCTCATCAGCAATGTTCACATGCGTAAGCTTGGGATATGCGGTTTTCATGTTAGATATTTCATCAATTACATTTGGGATTGACCGCCTTCTAACTATTTTACCCCTATCGTGTTTATATATTTTCCGCAGGCCGGAATTTACGCAATAGGTGCAGGTATAAGGACACCCACGCGTGGCTACTACAGAATAGCCAATGGAATCAGTACCGAAATTATGCGGCAGATACGCGTATAAAAGCTCGGTATTCATAACATGAATCGTTTGTTCATGCAGTACAAAATGACCGTCTATACTATAGTCTGGAAAAGGAAAATGATCCAAGTCTTGAGGCAGACAAGCGGCGGGATTGCGTATTATCTTACCGTTTTCCTTTACCCAAATACCTTGGATATCGCTATAACTCCTGCCGGATTCCATCCGTTGCGCTAATTCCAGCATAGCGTCCTCGCCCTCGCCGATACACACCATATCAGCATGCTCTAAGCAGCCCTCCGGGTCTACCGTGGGATGCGTGCCGCCCCAAAGAACCGGAATATCCTTATTCTTCTTAAGCTCATCCGTTAAAATAGCCGCATGCTCAAAAAAATTGGTAAGTACCGACATACCCACTAGATCAGGCTTTCTCTCAAGTATAAATTTGTTTATTATCTCTATCTGACGCTTTATTTTTTCCTCATCAAAAACCTTATCCGAAAAACTATGCTCTTCCCAGCTGCCAAAGGGTAAAAGTAAAAGCTCGGCTTGGTGATTATGTTGTTTTAAATAGGCGCAGATTATTCTTAAGCCATAAGGGTCTAAATTATATCTGCCTAAAGCTGCTAATAAAATTTTCATGATTTTCTTATTTGATAGGGAATGGAAAAAATAGTTGATATTACTCTATAATAAACCGGACAATTCAACTTGCTGGCGGATTAAAAAGCGTCTTAGTTTTTTTAAGGCGGAACACTCTATCTGGCGGATTCTCTCTCTGGTGAGTTTAAATTTTTTACCGATTAATTCTAATGTTTGGGGCTCGCCGTCTTCTAAACCAAAACGAAGCCTGATAATAATACGTTCCTGCTCAGTTAGAATACTCAACAAATTGTCGATTTTTTCTTTACGGTGTTTAAGCGCCGTAACCTCCAATGGCGAAGGCAGCGCTTTGTCTTCTAGTACATCTTTTAAATAATTACCGTCTTTGTTGCCAATATCAGCTTCTAATGAGGTAAACGGCTGTGCCATCTGCATAATATTGGCAATTTCATCAGTGGATAAAGACATCTCCTCGGCAATTTCCCCAGAAGTAGGATCGCGTCCCAACTTATGTACCATTATACGCAATACCCGGGTAAAGCGATTCATAGTTTCGGCTACATTTATAGGAAGTCTTATCGTACGCGTATGTTTTGCCAGCGCCCGCACAATCGCCTGTCTTATCCACCAAGTAGCATATGTACTGAAGCGATACCCCATATCGGGATTAAATTTTTCAACCGCTTTGATTAATCCTAAATTACCCTCTTCAATAATATCGGCTAAAGGCAGCCCGCAACGCATATATCTTTTGGCAACGCTAACCACCAGCCTAAGATTACAATTAATCATTTCCTCGCGCGCCTTGGAATCCCCCGCGAGAGCTTTTTTAGACAATTGAAACTCTTCTTGACTACCCAGTATCGGATGTTGACTGATTTCCTGAAAATAATGACGAATTGAGGTATAATCTCCACCTGTAGCGGATAGAAGAAAGTTTTTACTCGTTTTTTTGGGATGAGCCTTAGGCGCATCATCTTCAAAAGAAGCGCTCATCTCATCGTTGTCAGAGTAGTCAATGTTTGTTCCGTCATCCATATCTTATATATCCACTATATTGTTAAGGTTTGGTTAGGTTGTATATTTGTTAAGATATTAAAGCAAAATAAATTATTCCTTTTTTAGTTATGTTTTTTTTATAGAACAATAAGGGTATCTTACAAAAGTAGTCTTCAAAATGTAATTTACGCTGTGAACTTAAACATTGATATGGTTTAATTGTTTGAAAAACCTGATTTCCAATAATCAGGATATGTCAAAAAACAACTTATACATTTATTTTGTCATTGCCAACGAAGCGTAAGCGCAGTGAAGAATACGCTCCCATAGGCAGGCAGATTCTTCGGCCTCCAACCTCAGTAATGACAGCTAGTTTTGCAAGAGCCTTTTTATACAGAAATTACGGTAGATAATTTAACGGGTTAACAGGCCGCTTGCCGCGCCTTATCTCAAAATGTAATTTGGGAGCGCCCGCCCGCCCCGTTTTTCCTACTCGGGCTATAACCTGTCCCTGCTTAACCCACTGATTGACACTAACTAAATTGACTGCATTATGAGCATAAGCGGTAAAATATTGATTATCATGCTTTATAATAATCATATTACCATAATATTGCATTTTATTATCAGAATAAATAACCCTGCCGGAATTAGCCGCCAAAATTTTACTGTTTGCCGGAGCTGCAATATCTACGCCGTCATTTTTTATAGCCGCCGATCTACCGGGCGCTGAAATTAACTTTCCCTTTACTGGCCAAATAAATTTAAGCCGGGTATTTTTTTTGTGGGTTTTTGAGGCGGACTTTTTTTTACAGTGGGTGTAATCTTTTTTGATTTATACGCCTTGGGAATAAAAAGCCTTTGGCCTATCTCTATTTTATCCGGATCGGAAATGCCATTAGCCATCGTAATATCAGTAACGCTGACATTATATGTTTTAGCTATAGCCCACAAGGTCTGCCCGCGGCGGACTGTATGATAGGTTCCTTTTTTATATCTAAATGGGAATCCGCTGGTTATTTTATTTCTCTGAGCAGCGTAACAGCCGATAAACAAAAGCAACTGAAAGAGAATTATTAGTCTGAAACATTTTCTACAAGAACTGACAGCCATGGCTGCAAATAACCATTTTATTTTAATTATTTAGCCAGAATTATTCAAGCTGACTGATTAATTGATAAGCCTTATTTACCGCATCTTGCGGGGTCTTGGCGGTAATAATCTTTGGGTCTATATCCCACGAGTTTAAACCGATAACCGGTTTAGAAAGCCTAAGCGCTAATGCTATTTCACTTAAAGTGCCGTAACTGCCGTTTAGGGCGATAATGACCTGAGACGAATGAACGACCAAGGCATTTCTGGCATGCCCCAAATCAGTAACAATGCAAACATCAATATAGCGGTTGGCATCTGAAAAATGGTTTCCCGGTAGAATTCCTATGGTAAGCCCGCCGGCTTTTTTAGCTCCCATTGCAGCCGCCCGCATAACGCCGCCTTCTCCGCCGCAAATTAAAACCCCGCCGCGGCCGGCAATTTCATAGCCCACCGCTTGAGCGATTTGAGCTGTATCTTTAGAGCAATGACTGGCTCCTACCACTCCGATTTGAGGCGCTTTGTTATTGTTATAAACAATTAACTTATGGCTTTGCATAAAAAAACGTATCTAGCAAAATTTATGTTTAGGGGCTAAGTAAAAATTAATTGCCCCCTTATATAAAATGGTCGGGGCGAGAGGATTTGAACCTCCGGCCTCCTGTTCCCGAAACAGTCACGCTAACCAGGCTGCGCCACGCCCCGATTATATAATTAATTACAATGACCAAACATGAACCACTCCCAGACTGGCTAATGTTACCACGCTCCCGGCTATCATTACCCCCAAGGCAATAGCCGGCAGTGCATGTTTAAATGGAATATCAAAAAGAAATGCGGCAACAGTACCGGTCCAAGCGCCGGTAATCGGTAGAGGCACCGCTACAAAAAGTATTAAACCAACCAGTTCCAGACGCTCTACCAGAGCGCTGCGGCTTCTAGTACGGGCAAACAGCCAGTTAAAAAATCTCTCCCACATGGGATAGCGGCGCAGGTATTCAGAAACCGGTTTCAAAAACAAAAGCAACGGTATTACCGGAATAATATTACCCGCTACCGCCAAACAATAGGTTTGCTGCCAGCTTAAATTAAGCCCTATACCCAAAGGAATAGCCCCTCTTAACTCAAAAATTGGCAGCATGGCTACAATGAAAGTAGCTAATTCAGGAGAAAGCTGCTTTATATAGGTTAGAATAATTTGCTGCATATAACTCTCATTTTTAATAGTATCGTAAATTGCATTTTGTGGATATTTAGGCTTCAGGAGAAGCTGCAACATCAAGCTTATGTTACGCAAAACTTGCTTTTAAATGTAGGGTGGAACAAGCCCATACCAGAAAATAGCCCAAAAGATATGTTGGGCTTATGTTGTCTAAATAGTTGCGGTTCCACCTGCTTGTTTATGAGTGTAGGCGTGGAAACAAACCGAAATATCGAGCTTAAAAAGCATTTCTTAATCGGTCATTCTGAATTGATAAGCCGAAGAATCCGCCCACATATGCGAGTAGATTTTTCACTCCGCTTACGCTTCGTCCAGAATGACCATTTTCTTAAGGCTATGGCGGCGCATCCCCGTCTGAAAGCAGGGGTAGGTTAAAAGCCAAACTACCAACCCAAAGCTCCCCTTAGTTTAACAAAGGTACAGGGACAACTGGTGGTTTTAATTAATTTCTTTCCCTTTTTACGAATTATCTGTAGCTTTTGATGAGCTTCGTTGCCAACAGGAATTATGAGTACGCCGGTATCGGCAAGCTGCCTGATAAGCGGTTGCGGGGTGCAGGGAGCCCCGGCTGTTACTATAATTGCATCATATGGAGCAGCATCAGGCCAGCCGAGCGAACCGTCCGCTATCTTAAAATTGATATTATCATATCCCAATCTATCAAGCAACTCTCCGGCTTTAGCTGATAAACCTGATAATAGCTCAACTGAGAAAACTTCCGAAGCTAACTCAGCTAATACAGCGGTTTGATATCCTGAACCCGTGCCTATTTCTAAGACTTTTTCATGGCCGGATAAATTAAGTTTTTCACTCATTAGCGCTACCATATATGGCTGAGAAATGGTCTGACCTTCTCCAATCGGCAGGGGATAATCACCATAAGCCCTGACGGCTAAGGCTTCATCCACAAAGAAGTGTCGAGGTATCTTGCCCATGGCTTTTAACACCTGCGGATTACTGATGCCTTTAGCCATTAATTGGGTTTCCAGCATATGCTTGCGCAGCTTGGTATATTTCATCTATACCTAACAGCACCTTACCTTTATTTATCGTTAAAAAAAATTTTTTACGGAGTTTTACCCTATTGTCTCTATACTACAGCCCCAAATAAACAGTATTATATTTAAACGGGGGTAGAGCATTCTACCACGATTCCATCTCTTTTCTTAAGTCAGCTGCCGGAATAGTATTGCCTTTCATTATAGCTTCTTTGGCTTTCCTCACTTTATCTATAACATAAAGCCGGTACATTATATCATCAATATCGGCAGTTTCAGGCAATTTTAAAAGTGCGTCTATTGCTTCTTGTTTTATGGTTTCCATCATTAAGAACCTTCCTTCTGGCAACTTTGAAACTTACAAACTTCAATACAACCAGCTATGCTGGTCGGGGCTAGAGGATTTGAACCTCCGACCCCTGGCCCCCCATGCCAGTGCGCTGCCAGGCTGCGCTACGCCCCGTTTGACAGAATTTTAAAAATTACCGACTCGTCCAATATTTGCGGTTAAATCTATGTTTCGGGATGTCTCATCCCGAAACTAATTGCTCACCGCTAGCTATGTTTCGGGGTCGGACACCCCGAAACATAGCTCGTATAGGAAATCCAATTTTTTCTTTGTAGATGCGGATTTTAAACCCGCTTTTATGTTATGGCCGACCTAAAGGCAGGCATCTACGGTAGTCCGCTACCTGTGGTGCGATATGTCCTCGCTTACTTTTGCAACATATTAAGCAGGCTTTTTAATTCCCTCACCTGATGTTCCAAAGCCTGTACGGGGGTGATTGACGGTTTGGAAATATCTTCTTTGCTATTCCGGTTTTTCATTTCCTGAGCAATTCTTTTTTTCGCCCCTGAAATAGTATAACGCTCTTCATATAAGAGCTTTTTTAAACGCAGAATAAGCTCAATATCCTTGCGCCGGTACAGGCGCTGCCCGATTTTACTTTTTTGCGGACGTATAAGTTTAAATTCGGTTTCCCAGTATCTTAATACATACGGTTTTATACCGGTAATTTGGCTGACCTCGCCAATCTTAAAAAACATTTTATCTGGAAGAGCTGTTAATGGATTCAACTTAATTTACACCTTATAAATTATTATGGGCTTATAAAAAGTCTAAAAAAAGCTATACTATACTGTAAAAGTTCATAAACAGTGATTTATAAATGTGTGTTTTAGCTTGTCCCACCCCCAAGCGGCGAACATTAGTTTTGGGATGAGACATCCCGAAACATAAAAATATAAAGTGACAGTTTAAGGAAACTCTTTTTCGATTTGCCCCTAAACCGAAACATCAATTCTGGATTCTTATTATTTGGCTCACTCTGTGCTAATTTGTTTGTTTACCAGCTCTTTTAGTTGCCTGCTGGGTTTAAAAACCACTACTTTTCGTGCAGGTATTTGTACGCTTATTCCCTTATTAATATTTCTACCTACTTTTGCCGCATGTCTGCAAACAGCGAATCTACCAAAACCGTTTATTTGGACATCTTCTCCTTGCATTAACTTTTTTTTAAGATTATTCCAGATAGCATTTACAGCCAATAAGGCTTCATGTTGGGAAAGATTACCGTGTTTTTGCCATATCAAGTTGGCTAAATCGGCCTTAATCATACTCATTTTGTTATTCCCTGATAATTGAGGCTATATGATAACCCTTTTCTCCAAGTTTATGCTGCATAAATTTGGCCTGGCGATATTCTTTGTAATGTCCAAAATTGACTTGATAAACCGTAAGAACACTCTGTTCGCCTAAAATTTGGGGGTTATACCCCCTTTTTTTTATCTCTTTGGCTAGTTTCAATGCTTTAATTCTGGAAGAAAAACTCTTTATCCCAACCCAATATACATCTTCAGAGCGTATTTTAATAAAAGCGTTCAATCCATCATTTTCTAATTTTTGAGCAAACCTCATAGCGTCTTTCATGCTGGGCGCTCTGGCAACATATACAGTATGTACATATTTACTAAGATAACTGGTTCTTTGATGTGGTTCGATCTTTTTTTTCTTTAATTCTTTTATAAGGGCTGATGCTTTTTTTTGACTTTCAAATGTCCCCAAACACAGCGTATATGTATTCCCTTTTTCTTCCGCCTGATTATAATCGATTGAATTATCAGTATACGGAGCTTGTTTGTAATTTTCGATAGCTCTTTTATTTTGGGGTGTTGTTTCTATTTTTCTTTTAGCCGGCGCTTTATCTAATCTATTGCCCTTAGCATATTTTGATTTTAACGCTTCTTCCGTTAATAAAACCAACTTGTTGCCTGAAGCGCTTTGCTTTGTTTTTGGGGATAGTATAATCTCATTTTTTGGGGTTGCTACATCAACTTCTTTTAGTTGTGCATCAACCTCTTTTGCAACTTTAGCGTCAAATTTATTGCTTTGTAAGCCGCTTATTTTGCCGGTTGTAGTTTTTTGGGTCAATAATGTAGAAGTTTCAGGTTTTGTTATAACATTAGTTTTATATTTATTAAAGTTATTGTAATGATGCTGAGCCAACATTATCCCGCAAAAAAAAATAACGCCGCCCACCGCACAAACCAATATATATCCCCACAATTTTTTATATGAGGTTATTGGTTGAGAACGACCGCCTTTGTTTTCCGATTGGAGCTCAAGAGGAATTAAATTAATGTATTTCATAAGCTCCCCCTTATCTCTCCCATTATTTGTTCATCTTGATAGTATAGGAAATCCCATCTTTTTGTAGCTGCCGACCAAAAGACTTGGTTATCGCTTACGCCACTTCAAGGTTTGTTTTGTATGTTTGACAGGCCGACCTAACAATAGTCCGCTGTGTGGCGCAATATGTTCAATTAAGGAGAGTACATCCCCTATTGCCGGCTAAGCAGTTACTTTTACTTTTTCCTGCGTATATACTTCTATTACATCTCCCTGCTTTATGTCTTTAAAATTTTCCAGTCCAATACCGCATTCATATCCGGCAATTACTTCTTTGACATCATCTTTGAACCTTCTTAAAGAAGCGCAAATCCCTTCATATACTACCACATTATCGCGGATAAGTCTACAGTCAGCGCCCCTTGCGGCCTTACCGTCAGTAAGGTAACAACCGG
The DNA here is from genome assembly GCA_024276125.1 of bacterium. GTDB lineage: Bacteria > SZUA-182 > SZUA-182 > SZUA-191 > JAJRXT01 > JAJRXT01. The sequence continues at coordinate 17,978 of JAJRXT010000110.1, read as the reverse complement.
CGATTGTACCTATTTTAGATATATTAAATACTTCTCTTACTTCAGCCCTTCCCAAAAATACTTCCTTATAAACCGGCTCTAATAAGCCCTGCATAGCCGCCTTTACATCAGCTACCAATTTATAAATTACTGTATAAAGGTTTATATCCACGCCTTCTCGTTCAGCTAATACAGTAGCTTTTACTTCTGGGCGTACATTAAAGCCCACTATTATGGCATTGGATGCCGATGCCAGCATTACGTCACTTTCAGTTATTCCGCCGACTGAACCGTGAATAGAATTTATTTTAACGTCATTGGTACTCAATTTTTGTAAAGCTTCAATAACCGCTTCAATAGAACCCTGTACATCGGCTTTGACAATAATTTTTAATTCTTTTACTTGTCCCTCTTTGATCTGCTTATGCAAATCCTCCAAGGTGATGCGGTTAGGGGGGGTCAAATTTTGTTCTCGCTGCTTTTGCTGTCTGGCTTGCGCTATTTGATGAGCCCTGCGTTCATTGGCCACCACTACAAAAGCATCGCCGGCCTGAGGAATACCGGTCAGACCCAAGACCTCAACCGGCGTGGATGGCGCGGCCGTATTAATTTTATTGCCGCGATCGTCAAACAATGCCCGTACTCGACCGGAGTAAAGACCGCATACAAAAGCATCTGATACATGTAATGTGCCGGATTGCACCAGCACTGTGCCTACTGAACCTCGTCCTTTATCCAGTCTTGCTTCTATAATTGTTCCCTGGGCAAATTTTTTGGGATTGGCTTTAAGCTCCAGCATTTCAGCTTCCAGTAAAAGCATTTCAAGTAAACGCTCCAGTCCCATTTTTTGTTTTGCGGATATGTCTACAAAGATAGTTTGTCCCCCCCATTCTTCGGGGACAAGTCCATATTTAGTCAAATCCTGTCTTACCCTGTCTGTATCGGCTTCCGGTTTGTCGATTTTGTTTACTGCAACAATAATAGGAACTTGAGCCGCCTTAGCATGATTTATGGCTTCTATGGTTTGAGGCATTACACCGTCATCGGCGGCCACTACCAACACTACTATATCGGTAATTTTTGCGCCTCTGGCACGCATAGAAGTAAACGCTTCATGACCCGGCGTGTCCAAAAAAACCACTTTTCCTTCCTTGAGTGCAACTTTGTAAGCGCCGATATGTTGAGTAATACCGCCAGCCTCTCCGTCTACTACATTAGTCATGCGGATAGCGTCCAATAGCAGGGTTTTGCCATGGTCCACATGCCCCATGATAGTAACTACCGGCGGTCTGGGTACAGCTTGCTCATCGCTGCCCGTATCCTCAACCGGTATCTCTTGCTCAAGAGATATAATTTGTGCCTCTACGCCGAATTCTTTAGCCGTTTTAACGGCTATATCAACATCTAAAAGTTGATTAATGGATACCAAGTGTCCCATATTAATTAATTTTTTAATAACAGTATTGCTTTTTTGCGACAAACTTTCAGCTAATTCCTTAACTGTAACTGCTTCAGAAAGCTTTATAGAAGTAATTGCAGGAGTCTTGACTTGCTCCGGCTTAGCCGCTTCGTTTTTAGCCGTCTTATGCTTGGGTAATATTTTTTTCTTTACCGGTCTTGTGCTTTTGTCCCGCATAGTTTTAACCGGCTGTTTTACCGGCTTTGCAACAAACGGCTTACCGGCTTTGCCCCGTATTGTTTCAACAGGCTTTTTTACGGGTTTTGCCGCGGGCGGCTTTGCCGTTTTAGCCGGAATGCTTTTAACTGACTGTTTAACCGGCTTGCTATCCTCATCTTTTTTCTTGGTAAGGTTAACAAACAGGGCTATTGTTTCATCATCAACCGTACTGGCATGACTTTTTAATTCTACTCCCAATTTTCGGAATTCTTCCAATAATTTTTTATTGGTAATTCCAAATCGCTTAGCTAATTCATAAACTCGAACTCTAGCCACTAAATCCCTCCAGCAGATAATTCTTTAATTTAAGCTGTTTATGGCTGTATTTATACAAACAGGTTAACAGCCAGATATTTTAAGTATATTAAATAATTATTTTAATTTCGATTAAAAATAATAGAATATAATTTGTTATTTTTAACTCATGTTGCGCATGACACAGGGTGAGTCAAGCCCGAATTATGAAAGAGCCTAAACTATATATCAGGTGTCTGTAAGCTAATGGTTGCGGACCCACCATAATAGGCGGGGCGGATTTGGGGTAATCATTATATACTTTTATTGTTTTTAATTTAATAGTATAGGAAATCCCATTTTTTTGTAGCTGCCGCCTAAAAGGCTCGGCTATTGCTTACGCCAGTTTTAAGGTTTGTTTTGTATGTCTGACAGGCCGACCTAAAGGTTGGCTGCTACAGTAGTCCGCACCAAATGTACGATATGTTTTTGAAGCGATATACTAAATACCTCACAAAACGATATGACAACCAAACTTATTTTGCAGAACAGGCAACCAATTGAAAATTGATTACTTATTGTTTTTTCAATCGGATATCTTATCGCTTAGGTTAACCCCCCGAATGATTCTGGCCGGCGCTGAATGCCAAAACTTATGAATAGATTTGGTCAAAGAAACTTTTTAACTTGGAGGCTAGTAAAGTTTAAAACTAAATCCAAGCTAACTTATTACAGCAAAACGTAAAATCAAATAAATGCTACCATAGCTAATACACAGAGTCAATCCTTTTTTATTTTAAGCATTTTATCTATTCATACAGCCTGCCGTTTAATTTACTGTTCCGCCTTTGATAAGCCCTCCTTGAACAAACTTATGTTAACCAATGCTATTGTTTGAAGAACGCTTCGCCTAATCCATTTCAGATTGTATCTACAAGGCGTTGGCTTATAATGTCATTACATAATATGGGTTTGCCCAGCCCTACATCACGCATAATCGGAGTTAACTAAAGTAGCCATTTTAATGAATATGCTATAATTTACAAACCTAAAATAAGAAGCAGGCAAACTATTTGGCTTGACAATAGATTACTAAAAAATTAATATATTTTCTTAACCCGAACAATTCGGGCTAATCCTTTGTGTTTATTTAGTGTTCTTAAAGTGGTTAATTTAAGTTTTTGTTCTAATGTTGGTTTATTATGTTGTTTTATAAAATTTCTGGCATAATTCTGCCATGATTTATGAATAAAGCGGGTTATGGAGGGAGTAAAACGGATGGAAAAGATTAAAATAGCTATAGTGGGAATTGGTAATTGCGCCAGTTCTCTCTTACAAGGCATAGCCTATTATGCCAATATGACCAAACAAGAATCCAGCGGAATTATGCACTGGGATATCGGCGGCTATAAGCCGTCTGATATTAAAGTGGCGGCGGCATTTGATATTGATGAGCGCAAAGTGGATAAAGACGTATCAAAAGCAATATTTGAGCCGCCGAATTGTACTAAAATTTTTCATAAGAACGTTCCCCTTGCCAATGTGATGGTTACTATGGGAAAGATAGCCGACGGTGTAGCCGATCACATGAAAACATACAGCGCTGATAAAAGCTTTATACCCTCTAAGAAAAAAGAGGCTGAAAAATCGGATATTGTAAAAATATTAAAAGACTCAAAAGCTGAAATTTTAATTAATTATTTACCGGTCGGCTCCGAAGAGGCCACCCGCTTTTACGTAGAATGCTGCTTAGAAGCAGGCGTTGCCCTTATAAATGCAATACCCGTGTTTATTGCTAGTAACCCCAAATGGGCGAAGCGTTTTAAGCAAAAGAATCTTCCTATTGTGGGTGATGATATAAAATCACAGCTTGGCGCCACAATTACTCACCGCACATTAGCCGCCTTATTTGAAAATAGGAGGATAAAACTGGAACGTACTTATCAATTAAATGTCGGCGGGAATACGGATTTTTTAAATATGCTGGAGAGAAAACGGCTTGATTCTAAAAAAATATCCAAGGTCGGCGCTGTACAAGCCATATTAGATGAGCCATTGACCGCTGAAAACATTCAAATAGGCCCTAGCGATTATATTGCCTGGCAGAAAGATAATAAAATCTGTTTTATTAGAATGGAAGGCAGATTATTCGGGGATGTGCCGATGAATCTGGAATTGCGCTTATCGGTTGAAGATTCGCCTAATTCCGCCGGTGTAATTATTGATGCTGTGCGATGTTGTAAATTGGCTTTGGACAGGGGACAAGGCGGGCCGCTTTATTCTACTTCGGCTTATCTTATGAAGACTCCGCCAAAACAATTCACTGAAGATATAGCCAGACGGCGTATTGATGATTTTATCGGGGGAAAGAGAGTAGACTAACTTCCGAATTGTTCAGGTTAAAATGGCGGACCAAATGCTGTTCCTTTTTGGAAGTTCGGTATACGCGATCTGGGACGCCCCATCATGGGACCGGCCATAATATCTAGTCCTTGCTGGTCATCCCTTGTTAGTGCGGCTAATACAATATGGACTTTAAGGTTATCTTCTTTTATCCTGATAGATGTTGAACGATAGCCTTTTTTTCCTATAATCAGCCAACTGGGAATATGCGGATGCGGGCGGTATTTTATATCTACCGGTGCATAGCCCGCATAAATCTGAGGATTACGCACATTGGCAATAGTTATACGCGCGCCAGTCGGTTCTGTGGTAACGCTTATCTTTCTGGCAGGGTTTACATACAGTAAATAACGTTCAATATATGGGTCTGCCAGCCAGTAATCCATGGAACAGCCGCTAACCATGAAAACAGTGATTAATAAAAATATAAGTTTAGGTTTATAATACACTGCTATATCCCGCAACTTGATTAAGCAATTACTATTCCTTGCGGGGAGTTATGGTGTTAAGGCGTAAATATTATTATAAATCAGCACCTTATTGGCGCTGGCTAGTTGTATGTAAATATGTAATATTTTAATGTTGAGGCGGCTGTTGGTGGACATAGATTACCTGAATTATATAACAGCTTGAATTTTATGAGAGTTTATTCTGGATGAAGATATGGCAAAAAACACTGAATCGGTAACTTATTGCCGATTGTTGAAGCTCTAAGATAGCGGATAAGCTGTAAGCCTCCTTAATCAGTGTTATGTATGGCATCAATTTGTTAAGATAATAATATTCAAGTTTTAAACAAAAGAATTTGACAATAGCCGATAGCTCACTATATAATCTATTTACAGTTGATTGCTGGAGGCTAATCACTAAACTTAATAATTACAGATAAAAAAACTATGAAAAACAATAAAATTCTTAATGTGGGTGTAATTGGCGTAGGTTCTATGGGCTACCACCATGCGCGTCTATACTCTCAGATGCCGGGGCTAAACTTGGCCGGTATAGCCGACGCTAACGGAAAATTGTTGAAAAAGGTTGCAGCAGAATACAATACAACCGGTTATACCGATTATAATGAACTGCTTGAGCTGGATTTGGATGCGGTTAATATTGCAGTGCCTACGTCTTTACACAAAGAGGTGGCGCTGGCGGCTATTGAAAATAAAATTCATGTATTAATTGAAAAACCTATTGCCAATGATTCGGAATCTGCAACTGAAATAATAGAATTAGCTAAAAAAAACAGTATTAAATTAATGGTAGGGCATGTGGAACGTTTTAATCCTGTGATTACGGCTATTAAGAGCTTATTGGTTAAAGAAGATATTATTTCTATAGATATAACCAGGGTAGGTCCCTTGCCCCCCAGAATTACCGATGTTGGTATAATAATCGATTTAGCTATCCATGATATTGATATTATCAGATATATATCTAATGCTGAAATAGCCGATGTATATAGCGTTCATTCCAATGTTTTGGCGAATCGTGAAGATATGGCTATGCTGTTATTTAAGATGCAAAACGGTATTATGGCGCATGTTACTACTAACTGGCTTACGCCGTATAAGGCTAGGTCAATTCAGATAGCTACCAAGAAAAAATTTATAAAGGGTGACCTATTAACCAAAAAAGCCCAAGAATACAGTAGGTTTTCACATAAAAATAATAGCTATCAAGTTCGGGACCTGTCTGTGCCTTTTGCCGAGCCCCTGCGTAGTGAGTTGGAGGCTTTTATAAATTGTATCAGACAGGATACGGCTGAAATTCCGGTAAGCGGTCAAGACGGTCTTACCGCTTTGCTTGTTGCTGAGCGTTGTCTGGGGAAAGGATAAAAAATTTGTCAGAATATTATGTACACCCAACGGCACAAATTGATGATAAGGTTGTTATTGGTAAAGGAACAAAAATTTGGCATAATGTTCATATTCGCGAAAATGTAATAATTGGTGAAAATTGCGTAATAAGTAAGAGTGTTTATTTGGATGCAGGGGTTAGTATTGGAAACAGGGTGAAAATTCAGAATGCCGTATCAGTATATAAGGGAATATTGTTGGAAGATGATGTATATATTGGCCCTAATGCTACTTTTACCAATGATATGTATCCCCGGGCGGTTTCACGTGACTGGCAGGTGATACCTACCATTTTGCGAAAGGGTTGCTCTATTGGAGCTAATGCTACTATATTATGCGGGGTTGAAATTAACAAATACGCCATGATAGCCGCAGGTTCGGTTGTAACTGAAAATGTGCTTCCATTTGCTCTTATGCTTGGCAGTCCCGCCCGTTTAAAAGGTTTTGTTTGTGTCTGTGTACAGCCTTTCAAACTAAAAAATCAAAATGTTCCTAATTTTCGTTTTTTATGTACAAAGTGTGGGAAAAAATTAATGGTTACCTTAATGCTTGAAGACAGACCATAAAAAATTATTATACAGGAATCTAATCAATTATCTCCCTAGTTATCCACGATAAAATAGTAAATATTCAAAAAAAAACAAGATAAATGGTTCTGGTAGATGTTTTTTATATTACCATCGTCCATGGAAAATCTCAAATGTATGATATCAGTTTAAGTGTAGTAATGGTTGCTTATAATGAATCGGCTTGTATCAAGCAAGTTATTGAAGAAACTATACAAATTTTAGAAGAAAACTATTCACAATATGAATTGATTATTGTTAATGATGGAAGCTCTGATAATACGGGTGAGATTGCTGATAAATTTGCGGCTTTGAATAAAAATGTTAGCGCTTTACATCATGCTCACAACCAGGGTATTGATAATAGTCTAAAAACCGGTTTTGCTAAAGCTAAATATGATTATGTAAGCTGGCTGCCTGCTGACGGCCAAGTTGAGGCAAAAGAAATTTTAAAATTTATGCCTAAAGTTAAGAGTTCAGATTTGGTATTAAGCGTTTACACTCATCGTCCTGATCATCCGATCAGGCTTTTTATTTCAAGGTCATTACGGAAACTCATTCAATTGGTTATTGGTTTTGATATGAAGAATGAAAGTATTTATGTGATAAAAAGACAGATGCTTAAATCTCTTAAATTAAATTCCAATACTATAATGATACAATTTGAAATACCCGCTAAAGTGGCTCGTAAAAATGGAGTCATCAGCAGCGTGGTAATTGATGCCAAGCCGCGTATAGCCGGTAAATCAAAGGTAGCCAATTTACGTACAATGTGGAAAACTTTCATTAATTTACTAAAATTACGCTTTATCTATTCTTTAAAATAAGTCATGAAATTAATCATTCAAATTCAATGCTTAAACGAAGAAGAATCTCTGCCGATTACCTTAGCCGACCTGCCTAAGCGGATAGACGGTATAGATAAAATAGAAATTCTGGTGATAAGCGACGGCAGTACCGATAATACGGTTGAGGTCGCCCGAAGCTTAGGGGTAGATCATATTGTAGAATATGCTCAGAGAAAGGGCCTAGCCCGAGCGTTTCAAATAGGTTTGGATGCTTGCTTACAGCTTGGAGCGGATATTATCGTAAATACCGATGCGGATAATCAGTACTGCGGAGAAGACATAAAAAAGCTGGTGGCGCCGATTGTCGCCGGCAGCGCTAATATTGTGGTAGGCTGCCGCGATATAGAGCATATAAAGCACTTCTCACCCATTAAAAAGAAACTACAGAAAATGGGCAGCTGGGTGGTGCGCTATTTATCCGGTACGGATATTGCCGATGTTACCAGCGGTTTCAGGGCTTACAGCCGCGATGCGGCCTTAAAGCTTAATATTGTCTCTGACTTTACCTATACCTTAGAGACTATAATACAAGCAGGCAATAAGAATATACCTATTGCCCATGTTCCTATAAGAACCAATGAAAAACTAAGGGCATCGCGCCTGTTTGGCGGTTCATTGGATTATCTTAAAAAGTCAATCCCTAATATAATCCGTATTTATGCCATGTACCGCCCTTTAAGGGTGTTTTTTTATGTGGGAATAACTATAATTGTACTAGGGTTTTTGCTCAGTCTGCGCTTTATTTATTCATTTATTTTAGAGCCGAATGTATCCAGACATGTTCAATCTTTAATTATTGCGGCGGTACTTTTTATAATTGGATTTCAGATTATGATCATAGGTTTGTTGTCGGATGTGATTGCCGCTAACCGTAAATTGATTGAAAATATATTATATCGTATAAAAAGCTTTGAATTCTCTGATTTTCGTCGGAATAAAGATGACGACAAAACTCAAGAATAACTAACCCGCATATTTTATGAGACATAGCAAATATCTGCGTAAAACGTCTATAATTTCAAGAAGGTATACATTACGTCAGATTAACTCCAGAATTATTCTGGCTAACAAGCTGTATTATTGGTCCCAAGCTTGTTCGTGATTTTTCTCTTTGGATTTTTGGGTTTCTTTGTTCTGAAGTTGTTTATTGCGCACCCGCATCATTTGCAGCATTCCATTTTTTTCACGCAGAAGTATCCTGAAATTTCCAAAAACCTGTTTGATCATTGCAGCTAAAGAGTCTATCTCATTATTAGAGCCGGATATTAACGGATAATCAAAATCATAATTTTTTACATCTCTTTTGGATAAACGGGTGATTTCTGAATTTAATAAATTTAACTTCTTTATAAATGAGTTTACATTCCAAAAAAATATTACACATAATAATAAAGAACCGATTAAAATAAAAAATGAAGATATCTGATTAAAATTGGTTAATCTCTTATTGTTTTTCTCAAGTTGTTTTAATTGTTTTAATTTATTACTAATTAAATGGTTATAATCGGCTTTGTTCTCTATTTTAAATTCTCTTAGAAGAGCGATACTAATATTAATATGTTTTATAGTCGTCTGGTTTTGATAACTGGTCAAATAACTATTCCAACTGATAATGCTTACCAATACTATAACGAAAAAAATCAGACTCAGTGGAAAAGCAACCAAACGTTCTTTTATATTCATAGCACACCTTTCTTATAAAAGCCTTGAATTAACTTATATGTCTATCTAGCTCTATGTTTTGTTATAGACGATTGACCTGTCTTACTTAGCCTTCCATAATTGTTACTACTGGCTCTGCATAAACGTAGTGCAACATGTATACCAACTTATAAAACTATTAGATAAATTAAACAGGATAATTTTGCGTTTGGCGTGTCTAAAAAGATAAAAAACCTATATAGAATGGGCAAATTTCAGGTAAGGTAATACAACAAAATAGATGATTTACTTATACAATAAGCCCTTTAGACAAAAACGGGCGACTGTACCCACAAATAGAATACAGTCCCGATTTTATTGTAGTAATAATCGCTTGTTATTTTAGGACATATTCCAACTTGATATTATTAGCGGATGTGCTGTTGGGTATAATATCCTGAAGCGCGCCTTGCATGAATTTCTTAAAAGAAAATTCTTCTTCCCGCTCAATTACAACCAAGGGTCTTTTCTTGATACCGCTTAGCTCAGCCGCCAGTTCCAGCGCGGTATGAATACCGCCCAATTCATCCACTAAGCCCAATTCCAGCGCCTGTCTGCCGGAAAAAATACGCCCATCAGCTAACTCGCGTATCTTATCCTCGTCCATGTTCCTTCCTTGGGCGATTGCCTCTATAAACTGAGCATAAACATCATCTATCACATCCTGTAATAGCGCTTTTTCCTCAGCGGTCATTTCTCTTGTAGGCGAACCTATATCTTTATGTTTGCCGCTTTTTATAACCATTGCTTTAAATCCAACCTTTTTAAACAATTCCTGAAGATTGGCAAACTCCATCAAAACACCGATACTTCCGGTTATAGTGCCCGGGTTGGCTACTATTTTGTCAGTCGGGCAGCTAATATAATAGCCGCCTGATGCGGCCAGACTGCCCATTGAGGCTACTATTTTCTGTTTACCTTCATTGCGGATTTTGATTATAGCCTCATATATTTCCTGCGACGGCGCTACCCCCCCGCCGGGACTGTTTACTCTTATTACTATGGCTTTTACTGTGGGGTTACGGCTGTACTTATCAAGCTGATCAATGATGTTTCTGGATTGTTCTATAATTCCTTCAACCCTGATAAGCGCGATTTTCTCCTCGCCAAAATACTGTTTTTTACCTACTAAAAAGCTCAACCCCACCACAATTACCAGTACAAACATAATTATTCCCAAAAATATTAAAATCCCTTTACCTAAGGAACGTTGTTCGTTCATAATTTATTATCCTCCCAACCTTCTTTTGATATTGTAGTTTTGAACCAAAAAATTCAGCAGCCAATCTACAATGGTTTAGTAAAAAGTCCCATAATAAACAATAAATACAAAAGCAACATAAAGCTTGCTTCCGGTTTTGATACTTTATTGTCAATAATTATATTCCAAAATAAAACTAAAGTACCGACAGCAAATGGATAAATAAAATATAATGACAATTGAGTGACTTTTAACGGCGATATTAAAGCGCAAATACCAATAATTGACAGAAGATCAAAAACATTCGAGCCTAATATGTTGCCTATTAAACGATCATATTTGCCTTTTCTTGCATCAACAATAGCTACGCTTATCTCTGGAAATGATGAGCCTACCGCAATAATGGTTGCCGATAATTGGGTGGTACTTACGTTTAAAACTTTTGTTAGTCCAATTATTGCATCGACTAACATTTTACTAGATACGGTTATTAATGCCAGGAATACTGCCAATTCGCTAATTAACTTAAAATATGATTCAGGATGTTCTTTTATGGCAACACGTTCTTTACCAAGACATGAGATTCTATATTTTAAATATATTATAGCGCCTATTAAATAGATAACAGCATCTAAACGTGATACTGTTTTATCATAAATCGTAAAATAAACAATTAGTAAAGAACATAAAAAAATGGGGAATATGATATTTAAAACTGGTTCATTAAAATTAAGGATTTTTTTCTTTTTGACAAAAATGGCGGCTAAGCCTATAGCCAGTAATGTATTGGCAATGACTGTGCCAAGAATGTTACTGATGACCATTTCAGAGCTTTTTGCGAGTACAGAAAAAATGGACGTTACCAGCTCCGGCATAGAAGTACAGATAGCAATAATAATCGCTCCCTGACTAAACGAGCTAATTCCCTTTTTCTCGCCAATTATTTCAACAGATAATGTAAACCTATCCGCTGAAAAAATTAATGCTAACAGCGAAACGACTATTACGCCGATACAAAATAATTTATTTGCAAAAAAAGAATAATATAATATTGAAAAATTATCCATAGAAGCCTGGTTTTCTCATGCACAGATGATAGCTAATGGTAGGATAAAAATAAATGCGAATAGATAATGAATTAGGAGACCATTTGAAAAATATGGTAATTGCAAACCGGTTAATAACTCATGTTACGCAAAGTTATATATTTCGACAGTATAGAAAATCTCATTTCTTACCTTTGTAAATGCCGACCTTAAGGTCGGCTGTTGCTTGCGCCAGTCTTAAGGCCGCTTTGTATATCTTACAGGCCGACCTTAAGGTCGGCGGCTACAGGCTGCAAATGGACAAGCCCGCACGAAGGTGCGTTATGTTTTAACGCATATTTTCTTTGATTAAGTCGGATGTTTTGGCTTGTCTTGCGCCGAACCAATTGCTTTAGCCCAGGTGTTTCGGGGTGGGACACCCCGAAACATACAACATTCTGGAGACTTTTGTGCGAGGCTTAAGATGCTTCTTGCTCTGTATTTACATTATCTGTAGGCGTATCAGAGCCGCTGTCCGCCGTATCAGCCTGTTGTGCGGCTTCTGTATCCGGGGCTGTTGATTCTGTTTGATTTTCTTGTACTTGTTGAGAATCTCCAGCGCTCTCTACTGGCAGGACTGTATTTCCAAATGTTTCCCCGTCTTGTGCGCCTTGGTAGGACTGCAACTGCTGCTGCTCGATACTCTCCTGGAATGCCCTGATACTCAATGCGATCTTTCTGTTTTGAGCATCGATTCTAATAACCTTCATATTAACTTCATTACCAATAGAAACAATTTCTTGTGGATTAGCGCGTTTTTTGGAATCAAGCTCGGATGAATGAATAAAGCCTTCCACGCCGCCTTCCAGTTCCACAAAAGCGCCGAAATTGGTAACTCTGCATATTTTGCGTTTTACAATTGTACCTACCGGATATTTTTCAGGCAGCTCTTCCCAAGGGTCAGGCTGGAGTTGTTTAATCCCAAGAGACAGTTTTTCATGTAAAGAATCGATATTTAGGATAACCACCTCTACTTGTTCACCTTTTTTTAATACTTCAGAGGGGTGTTTTATCCTGCGGGTGGCTGAGAGATCAGATATATGTACCAGTCCGTCCACACCTTCTTCCAGCTCTACAAATGCGCCGAAATCGGTAAGGTTACGTACCTTTCCAACTACTTTGTCGCCGACTTTATGTTTCTGCTCGATTTGTTCCCATGGATTCGCCTCTAACTGTTTGATACCCAAAGAGATACGCTTTTTTTCTTCATTAACATCCAATACGATAATATCGATAATATCACCTATAGCCAGCAGTTTGGACGGGTGGCGTATTTTACGTGTCCAAGACATTTCAGATACATGAATTAATCCCTCAACACCTTCTTCTAATTCTATAAAAGCGCCGTAATCCACTAAACTGACCACCTTGCCGCGCGCCCGTGAATCAATTGGGTATTTTTCGGTTACATTCTGCCAAGGGTCGGGAGTCTTCTGTTTTAATCCTAAGGATATTCTTTCCGACTCCGCATCGAATTTCAAGATCATTACCTCTACTTTATCACCGACCATAAACATTTCGGATGGATGGCGAATTCTGCCCCAGGACATGTCGGTTACATGTAGCAGCCCGTCCATGCCGCCTAAATCCACAAAAGCGCCGTATTCGGTAATATTCTTGATTACGCCCTGCATAATTTTCCCGTCTTCCAACATCTTGAGGGTTTCTTTCTTTTTATTCCAACGTTCCTCTTCCAAGAGGATACGGCGCGAGACGACGATATTACCGCGTTTGGGATTTAGCTTAATAATTTTTAGGTTTACCTGCTGGCTAATCATGTTATCCATGTTTTTAACCGGACGCAAGTCAACCTGTGAGCCGGGTAAGAAGGCGGGTATTCCAACATCAACCGTAAATCCGCCTTTAACTCTTTTTATAATACGGCCTGTAATCGTATCCCCATTTTCATTGGCTCTACTTATTTCTTCCCAAATTTTTATCTTTTTTGCTTTTTCTTTAGATAAAACGATTAAGCCGTCATTATCTTCTTTTTTCTCTAAGTATACTTCAACCTCATCGCCCTCCTGAAGTTTAACTTCACCAGGGCGGCCGAATTCAGATATGGCGATAGTTCCTTCTGATTTGTATCCAACATCTACCAGGACTTCACCGTCTCGTACCTGAATAATTACGCCTTTGACCACTTCGCCTTCTTCAAAATTCTGAAGAGTTTCTTCATACATGCGCTTCATTTGTTCGCGATCAAATTCCTCTTCAACCTCATAATCTGATTCTTGCTCAGAATCAAGGTTTATTTCTTCTTCTTGAGGCATGCGTATTTCTTCGACATTACTTGCCTCGTTGTTTAATGGTTCAGTAATTTCCATTGTTATGATATTCCTCCTTAGAATAATTATATTTAACTAACTTTAGAAGTTGCGCTTAAATAAGTCAGACTTATATATTGTCTGCCCTCATTATCCGCCCTTCCTTATAAACAGTTAGTTAAAAGCTTTTAATTGTTGCATAACTTGCGAGATAATCCATTCCGGCGTAGAGGCTCCGGCTGAGACGCCTATTTCTTTTTTACCTTCTATCCATTTGGAATCTATTTCATCGGCTGTTTCCACCAAATATGTAGGTTTATTTATTTTACGGCAGAGTTTAACCAGTCTATTGGTATTAGCGCTGTTGCGTCCCCCTACTACGACCATTGCATCTACAATTCTGGCTAGTTGCAGCGTAGCTTTTTGCCTGATAGCCGTAGCCTCACAGATAGTATTATAAATTTTTATTTCACTTGCCTGTTTAGCTAATTGGGCAACGATTTGGCTGAAATTTTCCAATGATTGAGTTGTTTGAGCCACTATACCAAGTTTTTTACTCAAAGTAAGCTGTTTTATTTCTGTTTTATCTCCCAAAACAACCAGATCATTACCTGAAGAGCCTTTTATGCTTTGTACCTCAGGGTGATCCATATCTCCGATAATTACCACCTGATACCCTTCCTTCCTTAAATTTGCGGCATCACGTTGTACTTTTTTTACAAAAGGGCAAGTGGCGTCTACTATTTTTAAGCCTTGCTGTTTGGCTTGTTTTAAAATTTTAGGGTGCAAACCATGAGAGCGAACGATCAGAGTCCCATCTGTTACTTGCTCTAAACAAGAAATCACTTCAACCCAGGCTTGCTCTAATTTTTCAACTTGCTGTGGGTTGTGAATAAGAGAACCTAAGGTAAACACCCGACCGGTTTTATGAGCAGCGGTTTTAAAGGCTAATTGCGTAGCCCGCTTTACCCCAAAACAAAACCCGGCTTCATTAATGACAGTAATACGCAATATAATCTCCTAAAGTAACCAACTATACCACTTATCTTACTAACATGCAAGAAAATATTTTACCTGATATTAATGTTACGATAAATGCTTGATTATAAAGTGATTATCGCATCTGTCACTTGTTTTTCAAAATATGTGCTATGGGTACGTAAATTGCTTTTAAAATAAGTAGGAGCGGTCCAATACGAAGCTGTATTCAAAGCGCTAGTATTTTAATAGTATAGGAAATCCCATTTTTTACCCTTGTAGTAGACGCTGGTTTTTAAACCCGCCCCATGGCCAACCTAAAGGTCGGCATCTACAGAGGTAGTCCGCACAGAAGATGCGATATTTTAAATTCATAGTAAAGTAAGGAGTAGGTCATGAAGTCTCTGGGTATGTTGTTTAAGTATAAAATTTTCTACATTATTTTTACGCTGGCCTTATTTGGTCTGTTACTCATACCCAATAAAGCTCATGGCGAAGATTGGGAAATGTTGGTTTACGATACTCAAATAACCTCCGCTCATACTGCTAGTTGGTATCCTAGGATATTAGCTGACAGCCTTGACAATCTACATATTACCTGGTTTGATTATCGCGAAGGTAATTATGAGATTTATTATACCAAACTGGATAATAACGGCAATAAATTATTAAATGATACGCGGCTGACTTTTAATAGGGCCGGCAGCTATTGGCCGGTACTTGCCATAGACAGCCGGGATAACATACATATAGCCTGGCATGATAATCGTGAAGGTAATTATGAAATTTATTATCTCGAATTAGACAATGAGGGTAATATACTGATACAGGATGCCAGATTGACTATAAGAGCTGGTATAAGCGCAGCTCCGGCTATAGCGGTAGACGATGATGATAACCTGCATATTTGCTGGTATGATAATCGTGACGGTAACTATGAAATTTATTATAAAAAAATCGATAATTCCGGTAATACACTGGTAGAAGATATCAGGTTGACAGATGAGGCTCACCATAGCTTGTGTCCCAATTTGACGGTAGATGATTTTGGGAATGTACATGTGGTTTGGTATGATGTGCGGGATAGAAATTGGGAGATTTATTATACCAAGCTGGATAATAACGGTAATACACTGGTAGATGATATCAGGCTGACTCATATAAAAGGCGCCAGCGCTCAACCCGTCATAGCGGTAGACAGCGCAAATGATGTTCATATAGCTTGGTACGATAATCGCAACGGCAGCTACGGGATTTATTATACCAAACTGGACAATGACGGCAATACTTTGGTTGATGATACACTGCTTACCGATAAAAATAACTCAAGATATTATTCGCCCAATATGTTGATCGATACAGAGGATAATGTACATATTTGCTGGTATGATAATCACTACGGTAATTTTGAGATTTACTATACCAAATTGGATAATAACGGTAATACGCTGGTTAATGATACCAGACTGACCTATAATAAAGGCGTAAGCTATGCGCCTAGTATGACTATAGACAGCCAAAATCAAGTACACATATCCTGGCAGGATGATCGTACCGGCAGGCGTGAAATATATTATATTAAGGGTAATATGGTTAATATTGCCAATGGGGTTTATAGCGATAAATAGCGGGAGTTTATTTTAAGGGAAATCGTTTTATGTTTCTGTACAGGAAAACTCCTTGTTTTTTTTAGCGAATTAGGAAAGGCTGTTTGCCGGATCATTTTAGAGCCTCTTTTTTTATTGTGGTTTTACTTAACCGGTGAGTTTTATAACTCACTTAACCCATTAATAAAAGAAGAGGTTTTTTGTTTTTTACCACATCAATCGCTATCTTTGGGTCTTGACAAAGGCTTGTGACTAATCTTATAATAATTTTTACTGAAATTATTATAATCAGGGTAACCTCCAGATATAACGGCAACCTAACTTTAGGAGGAAGAATATGAATGAAGTTGAGATAAAAGAATACTTACGTAACAACAATGATGAATTTAAACGCTTAGAACAAAAACATCGTAAATATGAAGAAGAACTGCAAAAAACATCAAGCCATATGTTCGTCTCCCTTGAACAACAAAAAGCACGAAAAGATATGAAAAAATTAAAGTTGAGAATTAAAGATAAAATGCAGGAAATGATAGCCAGCTACCGCGATCAGCTACAAAACTAACTCACTTAATAAATTCTATTTTGATGCAGCCAATACAACCCAATTCCGTAGCTTTCTATCTATTTCATGTGAATTTAGATTAAGAAACGATCGATGTTTCGGCTCATCTTGCGCTTAAACCGTTAAATACGCCCTTAAGTGGTTTAGGCGCAAGATGAGCCGAAACATCGATCAATATTGTTGTTGTTATTTGCTCAGCTTGTATAAAAACCAATTCATAACAATAATAAAATAAGCACAAAGTATTATTCTTAAAGAATTTTTTACTTTGTGCTTTTATTTTTTTAAAATGGCTATTGAGTTAACTCCGAAACCAAAGCCGTTTAATTTTCTTAGCTGTCATTCTGAACAAAAAGGCTGTGTCATAATTGCCTATAACCTAAAATTGCCCTTAATCTGTCATTCCTGTGAAGGCAGTAATCCATTATTTTCAAGAACTTATGGATTCCCACCTTCGTGGGAATGACAGGAAAAAAGCAGTTTTTTAAGTTACGACACAGCCTAGAAACGAAGTGGAGTGAAGAATTTGCCCACATATGCGAGCAGATTCTTCGGCCTGCGGCCTTAAGAATGACAGAATATAATTTTTTTCGGAGAGGACTTAACAACCATTTTTTTATGTATAATAAATTATAAACTTATGTTACGGAAAACCTAGGGATATAGCGCAGCTTCGCTACAGTAGTCTGTAATATAATATCTGATATGTCTTATTTTTTTATATACGGAGATAATCAATATGAATAGCGATACAATTAAAAACAGCGCAGAACGCGCGCCGCACCGCGCTTTACTTATGGCTTGCGGAACCAGCAGCAGCGCGCTGGATAAACCCTTTGTAGGTATTGCATCCAGTTTTACCGATCTTATTCCCGGTCATATTGGTATGCGTGATTTGGAGCGTTTTACTGAAAAGGGTATCCACAGCGGCGGCGGGGCTGCTTTTATATTTGGTATACCCGGTATTTGCGACGGTATTGCTATGGGGCATGCCGGTATGCACTACTCCC
>JAJRXT010000109.1 GCA_024276125.1 bacterium | reverse complement strand
CTTGTTTTAATAACTCACCTTACGCAAAAAAAGATCCTGCTGTAGGGTGGATTAAGGGACTTTTATACAACAGATCACCAAAAAAACAAACCAAACGCTCAAAAAAACGCCCCAAATCCGCCATCCATACAGGACAATAAAATCAACAACTTTTACATCTAATTCAGGTTATAATAGATAATTTTTAAGGATTATTTGAACTAAAAAGTTGTCTCCACGGATCGGGATTTTTGACTCCAATGGCAAGTTTTTTAGTCTGTGGCGTATCAAAATGAAAAACACGCTTTCCTATCCATGGATACTTCCCATAACCTATATTTTCTTTTATAAATCTAATATTAGACAATGGGATACTGAACCGTTTTTTTATCGCCATGATAACAATCAATTTATCATCAAGCACTTGTACTACACCGGGACACTCTAGTCCACCTTCCCTAAGCATACACTTTGTATGGATTATTGCTCTGTTGTCTTTAGTTTCCGTAAATATCTGATCTACATTACCAGAGATAAATCTGGAGACAAGAATACACACAACAATGCCAAACACGCCAAATATACCAAGCAACAGCATCGACAAGGTTGACATATGCCCCCCTGATATTACATACTAAAAAGTAAGACTATCCTCAAATAACAAAATCCAAAGAATAAATGAATGTCAATAGGTTCGAGCTTTTTAATTTGACATTGACTATTTTTAAACATAAGAGAGAAAGAACTTTGCGTAACATGAATACTTCCTTTTGCTTGCCGCCTTACATATCCCGCATAATTTCCCGATCAATTACAGCCTGAATACGGGCAATATGACCTTTTTCTTCTTTTGCCAATTGCGTAAATAGGGTTTTTACTCCTGCATCTTCTACCTTATTTGCCGCCTTAAGGTAAAATTCGTAAGCCAGCTTCTCACGTTCCAAGGCAAGATTTAACGCATCAGGGAGATGAGACAGCTCATCCGGTTCTTTTTCCATATTTTCCATAGCATGAGTCCTTATATTATCCGGCTGTTTTTTTGATGTTTATGCTTCGGTTTGTCCCCAAGCCGAAACGAGAGTGTTACCCCTAACTGTTTCGGCTTGAGACAAACCGAAACATAAAACATGCCTATGTTCTTTTTTCTTTTAGTATTTCATGCACAATAATATCTACTATATCATTATTTACATCTACTGTCTGCGAAGATAGAAGCGGTTTGTTTTTTCCTGCACAGGCTCCACAGTCAGAGCAATGCGGTCTTTTAGCTTTTATACCCAGCTTTCTGCGGGCATCTGATATTTTTTGGAGTTGTTCGGGGGATAGTAAATTTATATTCCCCAATTGGCGGGCATGATAGGTAACAAAAGCGGCATGCTCTATTTTTTCCAGTTTCATAAAAGCGCTCATCAGATTCTCGCCGACAGTAAGACTGCCATGCCTATCCAGTATAACGGCGTCATAATCTTTTATATGCTCTTTTATTACTTGGGGTCCTTCCGCCGTGGTTGGGGTGGCATATTCGGTGGTAGGAATACTGCCTAGGGTTAAAACAACTTCCGGCAGAATACATTGAGCAAGCGTAATACCGGCAATGGAAAAAGCCGTACATAACGGTGGATGAGCATGAATTACCGCTTTAATATCGGGACGCTGGCGGTAGGCTTGTAAGTGCATTCTGATTTCAGATGAGGGTTTTAAATAACCGCTTATTTTCTTACCGTTTATATCGGTTATTACTAATTGATCAGGAGATAAAAAACCTTTACTTAATCCGCTGGGAGTGGTTAGTATTTTATCTTCAGATAGTTTTACGCTAACATTACCGTCGCTTGCCACCACAAAATGTTTTTCATACATTAGGCGGCATATTTCAACTATTTGCGATCTAAATTCACGCTCACTTTGCATAATTTAATAGTATAGGAAGTTTTGTTTTTGTAGCTGCGGGTTTTTTAAACCCGCTCCCCCGCTCATGGCCGACCTAAAAGTCGACATCTACTACAGTAGTCAACGTTGCGACGAAAACGGATTATTGCTATTATTGTTGCGCTTGAATAGCAGCCATACCTAGTTTATTAAGATTATAGCTTTTACAAATCCCCATAACTTTAACCACTTCACCATAGCGTACTTCTTTGTCTGCTTTAATAATAATGGTTTCTTCCGGACGTTCCTGGGCAATTTGGGCAAGTTTTTTATCTAATTCTTAAAGGGTTATAAAATCGCCGTTTAGAGCCAATCTGCCATCCTGGGCAATTTCAATAATCGTATCTCTGGTTTTTTGTTCTACCACTGCTCTGGCTTCCGGTAGTTTTATATCCAACTTGGTAAGGACTCGGGAAAAAGTAGTGGTGATCATAAAAAAAATCAGTAGCAAAAAAACTACGTCCACCAAAGATGGCAGATTTAATGTAACATCCATCCTTTTTCTTCTTTGTGCCACCTTACTTGCTCCTTACTAAAATTTTTTCCACAACTTCCAAAGAAAATTCTTCTAAATCAATTAAAATATCGTCAATTTTACCTTGGAAAAAGAAATAGAGCAATAATAACGGAATACCTACAAACAGACCGCCGGCGGTGGTAATCAGGGCTTCTGATATACCGTTGGCTACTACTTCCGGACGTCCTGTTCCACCTACGGAAATCATTTCAAAAGCCTTAATCATACCGGTTACTGTTCCCAACAGTCCCAGCAGTGGATAGATATTGGCAAAAACTCCCAATAAGCCTACCCCGCGCTCCATAATAGCGCCCTCATGAGCATTAGCGCTGCTTATGGCTGTTTTGACTCCCAAAATACCCTCGCTATAAACCATTAAACCTGCTTTAAGCGTTCTGGCGGCAGGCAGGTCTTTATCTTCACACATATCAATAACGCCGCTGATAATCTCATATTTTTCGCTTTCTTCTGCTGAAACCTTTTGTAAAACATCCTGAACAAATTTATCGGGTATCAACCGGCTTCTCCTTAAAATATATGCCCGTTCAAGAGTAATGTATAACCCACCAACAGAACACAGCAAGATAAGGTACATGATAAACCCGCCCTTTTTGAAGTGGCTTATCAGGGACGAGCTGCTTATTTTCTCTGAAAATTCTTCATCCTTGGGTTGTTGGGAAGCTTCAGTTTCATTTATTGATTTGGGCATGGAAGCAATATCGGTAAATTGAGCGTTAACCTTCCATACAGTCGCTCCGTTTTGTTCTACCCGTTCCAATTTTAACAGGTGCGGCTGTTGAGCCATTTTCAACCAGCCGGTTATACGTTCCTGGGTTGAGATCGGCGGGTCGGCTTTTTTAGTCAATCTCCACATTTCAGAATCAGCGCTTAAATTAAGTTTTTTGTTTCCCATGGGAGTGCTTTTTACAAATTCAAAGTCAACGCCTCTTTGCCCGGGAGATATAATAATTTTGCTGAAACTAGGATTTAACCGTAACAGTTTTGTTTCAATAGAGCCGTCTCTTGGAAAATCAGGATTAGACAATTGTTCAATAATATCTTCAGTTATAACAAGGTCAGAAATACCATGCTGAGTGACAAACTGAGGACCGGGCTTTATATCAGCCGGTTGAGCTTTACTATGTTGCACCCACAACAGACAAAATAAAATGGCTGTTATGGGAATAGTAAATCGGGCAAATTTAGAATTCATATATATATATCCTCCGATTTATTATTAAGAGGGTTGTTTTGACAACCCAGATAATTACTGGAATTCATTAAGGGCAAATAACATTATTTTTTAAAATATTGACATATCGTTTTGTTTTATAACGCTATGAAATTGTTTTATCAAAATTTATGGTTAATATATAACCAAGAACATTAACAAGGTTCAGTTCACAAAAAATATACCACGCCAAGGTGGTTTCATCAAGTCTTTTTTTGTTTCAAACCGCTGAAACTGGTTTAGAAATAGTATTATGCCTTTTTCTGGCTGGCGCTATTGTTATATTTTGGTTGTTTCTATAATATAAGCAAGTAGTTTTTTAAACTATTATTTTAAGGACTGGCTGGCCTTGTCAAAAATGATGTTTATTTATTTCACTGTGTGACATACAGGCGCTTTTGTCAGGGCAAGAAAAATAA
The DNA here is from genome assembly GCA_024276125.1 of bacterium. GTDB lineage: Bacteria > SZUA-182 > SZUA-182 > SZUA-191 > JAJRXT01 > JAJRXT01. The sequence goes on along the minus strand of JAJRXT010000109.1, from coordinate 2,361 downwards.
AGACAAGATATCCAAATAAACTTTTAATTGAATAACGATGATAATACGTTGACATTAGTTCTTAGAGCGGTTATAAATATGCCTACCAGATAAGGATCAAATTGCGAGCCGGTGCATTTGATTAATTCCTGTTGGGCTTTTAAGGGCGACATCTTGATTTTTTTATAAGCCCTGTCCGAGGTCATAGCATCATAGGCATCGGCTACGCCAATTACCCTTCCGCCAAGCGGGATAGATTTTCCAGTCAGGCCGTAGGGGTATCCACAGCCGTCGAAACGCTCATGGTGATGGCGTATATATGAAATTAAATTTTTAGAAGAACCCTGTAGGGAGTAGATTAAATCTACCCCCTTTTCAGGGTGCTGCTTAATAAGCTCCCAATCTTCAGAATCAAGAGGAACTTCTTTGTCTATTAACAAATTGCTTATTCCCAGCTTTCCAATATCGTGCAGGAGTGCAGCCATTTGTATTTCCTCTTTATCTTCAGTCGCTAAATCCAATCTTTCAGCGATCAAACCGCTATAATAAGACACTCTTTCAGAATGCCCGTAGGTGTAGCTGTCCTTACTCTCTAGTGTGGAGGTAAGCGCTTTAACCAGTTGCAGATAATTTGGCCGGAGGTTTTTAACCTTGTTTTTTTCATCCAGCGCATAAGATGTTATCCGACTGATTAAGTTGATCAGTAATTCTTGTTTTTCTCGAGCCGAATAAGAAGCTGACGCTTCCGATAGGAATGTTGCCAGCTCTATCGGATTTGCCATTTTTTCCAAGCGGTGTTTCAACTCGAGATTTAGCTGCCGTTTGCCTATCGCCCGATTAATCGCGGTGAGAATCTTGGGCATGCGAAACGGCTTGGGAAAATAGTCTGAAATTCCATACTGAAGCGCCTTCAGCGTTGTCTCCAGGTCGGTGTAGTGGGATATTGCAATAATTTCAATGTACGGGTCATATTGTTTAATCGTCCTTATCAGTTTGATTGGTTGAACATTAATGCTTCCCAGGTTTATGGTGACTACATCTATTTTATCTTTGTAAATTAATTCTAGTATTCTTCCTGCATCTTCCGCTAAATAAACCTTATGGTTTATTTGCAACATCATCTGTAAGGTTTCTTTGTCTTTTATGTTATCGTCGACTACTAATATATTTTTTTGTTTACGCACCCTAAGTCCTCCGTTTTTCTAACGGACTAATTAAGTAAATTTCAAATTAATTCCCGAATTATCGGGTAAAAATCCAACATTGAATAAATTGCAGCCGCAAGCCATAACTGATGTTTCGGTTTGTCTTGCGCCGAAACCTTAAGGGGTATTGCACCCTTTGCTGGTTTCAGCCCGGGGACAGGCCGAAACATCGACATGAGTTATATAAAGCAGTTTTGTTCCATTTCTTTGGTTAACAATTTTTCAGTTTTTTCCAACTCTAAAATAGCTTTGCCTAAATTACCGTCTTTTTTGATAATAAGCAGGCAAAAATATTTGCTGTACAGCCCGATTGGAAGGATAAATATTTTATATTTATCTGTAGCTATATTTAAATATTGAAGCCGTCCGGATTTTATTTCCTTTAATAATCCTGTTATATCTTTTACTCCATCTGCAAATTCCGCCGCTATTTTTGTAGCGCTGTTTTCGCCGTCAAAAGAATCAAGCGCCAGATATATACCGTCTAGTCCAATGATTCCGCTGCAAACATAGTAGCGCCGTAACTTATTTTTCATCTGTTGTAAGATATCTTCTATATTCATGTTATCCTGCCTCCGTCGGTTCTGCCTGTATCAACATTTCGATTTTCAACGCCAGATTTTCCATGATGTACAATAGATTGCCAAATCCAATACTCTTTTTAGCCAGTGAGTGCAGCAAGAGTTTTCGTTCTGATAAGGGTTTAAACAGCAGGTAATAATTATCGCTTGCAATAGAGAGCATCTCAACTTCTCCCATATTAAGCTTATCGCAGACGGTCTGTATTTTATTAACTGCTTTTGCAGACATTAAGTCGGTTTTTTTCTTTTCATTTACCGGAGCGCCAGGTTGTAATACATCCTTACCACCTGGCGATTTTAACTTTAAAAAGATTAAATCAGCGCTATCAAGAATAACCTGAGACAATAATTCCATTAGTTGATCTTTATTGCTATCGGATAATCGGAAATTATCCTTAAGGTACGTCTCCGGTTGTTCTTCCAAGCTAACCGGAACATAGTTACTTTGTTTTAGCACTTCTCCGATTATCTTAATCAGGTTATCAATAACGAAGGGTTTTTCAATATAACGCTGCGCTCCCTTTTCCAGCGCTTTATTTTTATCTTCCGCTGAACCGTAAGCAGTCATTATAATAAACGGCATAAAAGAATTATCT
>JAJRXT010000108.1 GCA_024276125.1 bacterium | reverse complement strand
TAAACAGCGCACTGGCCTTGGTTGCAGCGGGCATAGCAGATGATATAGCCGAAGGTATCAAACTTGCCGCAGATGCTATTGATTCCGGCGCCGCCGCGGCTAAGCTGGAAGAGCTGGTTAAATTTAGTAATGCCGGTTAATCTTCTATTTAAGTAGCCGCCGACCTTTAGGTCGGCTATGAAAGCGGGTTTAAAAACCCGCATCTACTACAATTTATGTTCGTGGCGTCAGATTCTCAAATCTGACCCCCTCCGACTTACTGTCAGGTTTGAGGACCTGACCGCACAATAATATGTCTGATAAACTTATTGAATACCGCAAAAAAATACTTTGAAAAACAGCTTGCCGATGAGGAATTTAAACGCTCTTTTCTTAAAGAAAAGGTAAAATTGGATATTGAATATCAATTGGAAGAATTAAAAAAAGATATTCGCTCCCGTAAGCCTGCTGAAAGAACTTATTGAAAAAATGGATAGTATTAAACAATATATAGCCTCTGCCTGAATTAAGGAAATAGTCCATTAATATATCTCGGTATGTCTCATGCCGAAACAAGTTACTCACCGCTGGGTGTTTCGGGGTGAGACACCCCGAAACATAGACTTAAGTCAACAGTATTACTACTGGGCGTGGCGGATTCGGGGTAAACTTTTTGTTATTCGGCGTTCTTAAAATATGTAAGAACATCCGTTGTATAAGACCCCTTAATCCACCCTACAATGGTATTATATTGAGTTTTTCACCGCGGAGACGCAGAGGACGCGGAGGAAGACAATTTTTATGTTTTCTCTGCGTCCTCTGCGTCTCCGCGGTAATAAAAAAATGGGATTTCCTCTACTATAAATGTAATCCGTTTTGATATTTGGCTTGTCCTAAAAGTCTAAACATGGAATCAGGTTACATTATTTGATAAAATAAAGGAAAAATACCTTGAAATTAAGTGAGGCAGAAAAGACGGAATTGCGCGCCGCCGCTTACTCTGCCAAATTGCGGGATGATTTTATACAACTTGGCAAAAACCGTATAAATCCGTTTTTGGTCAACGGGCAGGTGGATATGGACAAACTGTTAACCTTTTTAGATGAATATAATGCCTTCTTTGGGCGCCGGCGAAAACCCTTTTCTAAGATGATAGACAAAGATATGCGCCTGTAGGCGCTTTGTTTTATTGAGGATTTATGACACAGAAATCTGTTAAAGATAATCTTATTGCACAAATTAATAAGCTGCCTTATGAGCTTCAACTGCGTGTGCTTGATTTTACCAAAACACTGGTTCCCAAAGGGGGCAAAGGTAAAAATCTTTTAGAATTTGAAGGGATTATTGACGATGATGATCTGCGTTTAATGACAAATGCTATAGAAGAAAATTGCGAAAAGGTTTTCAGCACGTAAAACGACCAAAAGTGAATCCAAACAATACAGGGAATTAAGTTTATGAAAAATGAATACGATTTTTCCAAGGCAGAACGCGGCAAGTTCTATCATCCCAAAACCAAGTTTAATTTACCCATTTATTTGGAGCCGGAAGTAGCTGATTATATGGATAAAATTGCTATTGAAAAAAACATTGACATTGAAACATTAGTAAACAATTGGTTTAAAAAGGATATTGATTTAATCCAAACTGTTAAATAACCTAATTAAAAAAGGAGTCGTCTAATGCAGGATAAAAGTACCATGCGGACTGAAGTGCTGATGGCTGAAAATCGAGTGTTGAACCCGTCGGAGCAGATAGTTAGCCAGGCTAACCTAAGCCCTGAAAACTACGAACGCGCTATAAAGCAAGCCCAAAATGACCCGGATGCCTATTGGGCGGATGCCGCTAATGAACTGGAATGGTTTCAAAAATGGAATAAGGTGCTGGATGATTCTGATAAGCCGTTTTTCAAATGGTTTGTAGATGCAAAGTGTAATATCGTTCACAACGCACTGGATCGGCATATAAAAACCGCCAATAAAAATAAAGTAGCTATAATTTTTGAAGGCGAGCGTGGAGATTCTCAGAAATTAACTTATTACGATCTATATCGGCAGGTAAATAAATTCGCAAATGTATTACGCTCTCTGGGCGTTAAAAAGGGCGACCGTGTGGCTATATACTTACCCAATATACCGGAAATCGCAATAGCCATGCTTGCCTGCGCCAAAGTAGGCGCCGCACATAATGTGGTATATGCGGGTTTCAGCGCTGCGGCCTTAAAGGAGCGCATACAAAGCTCAGCCGCCAAACTGGTAATTTCAGCTGACGGTTTTTTCCGCCGCGGCAAGGTGGTTCATCTAAAGCACGTGGTGGATGAGGCTATTATCGGTGTTGATACTATTGAAAAGGTGATCTTGGTAAAAAGAGCCGGCGAGGATATCAAGCTGAGCGATAAGCGTTATTCATGGTACCATGAGCTTATGGACAGTGCGTCTCCTTATGCCGAAACTGAAGTAATGGATTCTGAAGATATGCTGTTTATGCTGTATACCTCCGGTACGACCGCTAAGCCCAAGGGTATAGTACATGTACACGGCGGGTATATGGTGGGAATTAATCGTACTTTAAATTGGGTTTTCGATATAAAGCCGACTGATATTTACTGGTGTGCGGCTGACCCGGGCTGGATTACCGGACACAGCTATATAATATACGGGCCGCTGATTGCCGGTACTACCACGGTTATGTACGAGGGGCATCCGGCATATCCCGGTCCTGATCGTATGTGGCAGATAATAGAAAAATACGGTATTAATATATTATATACATCTCCTACTACTATTCGTATGCTGATGGGATTTGGAGACGAGCTGCCAAAAAAGCATGATTTGACTACCTTGCGTCTGCTGGGTTCGGTGGGCGAGCCGATAAATCCTGAAGCCTGGATGTGGTATTATGAGAATATCGGACGCAGCCAGTGTCCTGTTATGGATACCTGGTGGCAGACGGAAACCGGTATGTTTATGGTTACGCCGGTGCCGGTTGCTCCGCTTAAACCCGGTTCGGCCAACAAGCCTTTTCCGGGAATTGAGGCTGAAGTGGTGGATAAAAAGGGGCATCCGGTGCCTATTGGCGAGGGCGGATTTTTAGCTGTTAAAAAACCATGGCCTGCGATGCTTAGAACGCTTTATAATGATAAAGAAAAGTATAAGGATGTATACTGGAGTATAATTCCGGGTTATTATACAGCCGGCGATGTAGTCAGAAAAGATGAGGACGGTTATTTCTGGTTTCAGGGCCGGGCTGATGACGTATTAAATATAGCGGGACACCGTATTGCCACAGCGGAGATAGAAAGCGCGCTGGTGGCTCATTCTGCGGTAGCGGAAGCTGCGGCAATCGGCGTGCCGGATAAAATACGCGGCGAGCTGGCTAAGGCTTTTGTAATACTAAAACAAGGCGTAGAAGGCAGCGATGAGCTAGCGAAGGAATTAAAAAAGCATATCCGCAGCGAGCTGGGTCCGATTGTGGTAATGCAGGGAATAGATTTTGTGGACAGCCTGCCTAAGACCAGAAGCGGCAAAATTATGCGCCGAGTGCTAAAATCCAGGGAAACTGGTAAGGATGTCGGCGATCTGACTACTTTGTCTGATTAGCTCCTATTACATTACGCATAGCGCTAGAGTGGTGTCAGATTTAAGGATCTGACGCCACAAAGCCCGCCTGAAAGTAGGGGCAGGTTTAAAACTTATCCCTACAGGATAAACAAAATCAAATAAGTTTTATGTTGAACTTAAGGTTAAATGTAGGGTGGAACAAGCAAAGCGGTTCCACCACACGTTTGTATTTGTATGTTTCGGGATGTCTCATCCCGAAATATGTTGCTTACCGGCATGGGCGTTTCGGGGTGAGACACCCCGAAATATAGATAATTACGATAACCTCGGTTCGCTGACTGAAGGGAAAACTATTAACCGGAAGGCATTAAAGCGTTTGCAGGGACAGATTGATGATAAGCATAGTTGCTTAAATAACTATAACAATTCAGCGTAAGTTTTCAGATTTAGCTTAAGTGGATTTATCATCCAACCGGCATTGAAGCGCCATATGTGTTTTCGAAATCGTTTGATAAGCTCGTCTAGTCCGCCGCAAG